>NZ_CAUPMI010000001.1:0-216239 GCF_963512375.1 uncultured Anaerococcus sp. | reverse complement strand
GATTGAGAACAAAATGTAGTATTTATTACTACAACTATAATATACGAGGAGGTTATTATGAAACTAAATATCAAAGCTAAGAATTTTAATCTAACAGATGACATCACAAGAGAATCTGAGAAAAAATTTGATAGGTTAGATAAATACTTCCACGAAGAAGAAGAGCTTGATTTGAAATTTGCTAAGGAGGGTATTGGTTTTGAGGTAGAGGCTACTGTTTATCTAGACAATGGCACTATCCTTCGTGCAGAAGCTTGCGATGAGTCTTACCAAAATGCTATTGATAGGGTTATAGATGCCTTAGTCAGACAAATTAGAAAGCATAAGACAAGACTACAAAGAAATAGAAATACTGGACAATCAATTAGATTTGAAGCCTTTGATCAATATGAACCAGGCGAAGAAAAACAAGATGAAGAAGAAATCAAGATTGCTAGGGAAAAATCTATTCCAGTTAAACCAATGAGTGCTGAAGAAGCAATCCTTCAAATGGAACTATTAAATCATAATTTCTTTGTATATCAAGATGCAGAAGATATGGAAATTAGAGTCGTCTATAAGAGAAGAAAAGGCGATTATGGTATGATAGTACCAACCTTATAAAGATTTATAGATTAACATGATTTAACTTATATATATAAAATATAATGAGGACCTTCGGGTCCTTTTTATATTCTTAGCTTCTCCTATTGATTAATGTAAAATAAGCCTATATAATAAATAGTGGACTATAATAATTATTATTTATTTTACGGGAAATTTACAAGGCTTTTTTATCGGATAAAGATTGATTATAATTACAGACATAAAGCCTAAGAATGATTGAAATTTTGTATAATAAGGGTAGGATAAGTAAAGAATTGGAAGGTGAAAAATTTGGCATTATTTAATTTATTTAAGTCATTTAGTCAAAAAGAAATCGAACAAAATAAAAAGATTGTTGACAAGATTTTAGCACTAGATGAAGATATGCAAAAGTTAACTGATGATCAGTTAAAACATAAAACAGTAGAATTTAAAGAAAGATTAAAAAACGGCGAAACATTAGATGATATTTTAGTTGAAGCATTTGCTGTAGTTAGAGAAGCAAGTGACAGGGTATTAGGTATGAAACATTATCCTGTACAGCTTTTAGGTGGTATTGTACTACATAATGGACAGATAGCAGAGATGAAAACAGGTGAAGGTAAGACTCTTGTAGCAACACTTCCATCTTATCTTAACGCTCTTTCAGGAAAGGGTGTCCATGTAGTAACAGTAAACGACTACCTAGCTAAGCGTGACCAAGAGTGGATGGGTAAAGTTCACACATGGCTTGGTCTAAGTGTTGGTTGTATTATTTACGGACTTACAAATAGCGAAAGAAAAGAAAACTACAACGCTGACATTACCTATGGTACAAACAACCAATTTGGTTTTGACTACCTAAGAGATAACATGGTTATCTACAAAGAAGACATGGTACAACGTGGACTAAACTATGCTATAGTCGATGAGGTTGACTCAATCCTTATAGATGAAGCTAGAACACCACTTATCATATCAGGCCAAGGTGATGAATCAACAGATACCTATCAGAGGGCAAATGAATTTATCCAAACCCTAGAAGGTAGGATAATCGATCCTAATGAGGATGCTGATATTGACCCATTTGATAGAGAGTTTAAGGTTGAAGATGTAGATTTCTTAGTAGATGAGAAGAGAAAATCATCTAACCTTACAGAAAAAGGTACAAAGAAAGCTGAACAATTCTTTGGCATCGAAAACTTATCAGATTCTGAAAACTTAGAGCTATCTCACTATATTAATAACGCTCTTAAGGCAAATACAACTATGACAAGAGACATTGACTATGTTGTAAACCACGGCGAAGTAGAAATCGTAGATGAATTTACAGGACGTATCATGCAAGGTAGAAGATTCTCAGATGGACTTCACCAAGCTATAGAAGCAAAAGAAGGTGTAGAAGTTAAGGCTGAAAGTAAGACCCTAGCTACAATTACCTTCCAAAACTACTTTAGAATGTATGATAAACTATCAGGTATGACTGGTACTGCAAAGACAGAAGAAGACGAGTTTGATGAAATTTATAAGCTTGACGTAGTAGAAATCCCTACAAATAGACCAGTACAAAGGGTCGATGATGTAGACTATGTTTATATAAATGAACGTGGTAAATTTAACGCCATAATCAGCGAAATAAACAAAGTACATGCTACAGGTCAACCAATCCTAGTAGGTACAATCTCAATTGAAGCAAGTGAGAGATTATCAGATGCCCTAAAGAAAGCTGGCATCAAACATACAGTACTAAACGCTAAAAACCACGAAAGAGAAGCAGAAATTGTTGCTCAAGCAGGTCGTCTAGGTTCAGTTACAATTGCAACCAACATGGCTGGTCGTGGTACAGATATAACCCTTGGTGGTAACGTAGACTTTATGGCCAAACAAAGGCTAAGAAGAGAGGGAACTTCTGAAGAATTACTAGAAGAAGTTGATTCATTCTCAGCTACAGATGACCAAGAAATCCTAGATATCAGGAAAAAATACAGACACTATAAAGATATCTACAGACCTGAAATAAAGGCTGAGGAAAAACAAGTAATAGATGTTGGCGGCCTATATATAATTGGTTCTGAAAGACACGAGTCAAGACGTATAGACAACCAGCTAAGAGGTCGTTCAGGTAGACAAGGTGACCCTGGTAAGTCAAGATTCTTCATATCACTTGAAGATGACCTAATCAGACTAAATGGTGGGGAAGCAGTAGCTAAATTTGTTGATTCATACAACTTTGATGAAAATGAACCAATAGTTTCAAAACTAGTATCAAGATCAATCGAAAAGGCTCAAACAAGAGTAGAAGCAAACAACTTTGCAACAAGAAAAAGAGTCCTACAATACGATGATGTCATGAACAAACAAAGAACTATAATCTACAACGAAAGACGTGAAGTTCTTATGGGACATGACATGAAAGAAACCATCATCGATATGATCAAAAATGTCATAAGAGAAGCGGTACTTAGCTTTACAAACCCACAAGTTAAACCAGAAAATTGGGAAATGACAGCCCTATTAAATTACCTAAATGGACTAGGTGTACCAGTAACCCAACTACACTTTGAAAATTTAAACTCATACACTCAAGAAAACCTAATTGAATATATAACCCAAGCTACTCTTGCCAAATATGCTGACAAAGAAGCAACCTTTGGCCCAGAAACAATGAGAGAAGTAGAAAGAGTAATCCTTCTAAGGGTAATAGATCAAAAATGGATGGACCACATCGATGCTATGGATCAGATGAGAAAAGAAATCGGAGTAAGGGCAATGGGTCAAGAAGATCCAGTAAGAGCCTACACCAACGAAGGTTTCGATATGTATGAAGAAATGACTAGATCTATCCAAGAAGATACAGTTAAGTTTATGATGAATGTAGAAATGCAACAAAACATTCAAAGAAAACAAGTCCTAGTTCCAGAAGGTGAAAGTCTTGAAGAACTAGATAATTCAGATGATGAGTCAAATCTTAATAGGGCAGAACGTCGTAGACTAGAACGTGAAGCTTCAAAATCAAATGTAAAGAGATAAGATGAGAGAAATATTCGAACTAAAAGAAGAAATTAAAAACTTAAGCGAAATCTTAAAATTAATCGGAGATAGTCTTTGACCCAGCTGGTCTTAAAAAAGAAATCGCAGACTTAGAAAAAGAATCTATCAAAGAAGACTTTTGGAATGATTCAGATAGGGCCTCTAAGATAATGGCAGACTTATCTGACAAGAAAAGCGACCTAGAAGACTATGAAAAGCTAGAAACTAGCCTAAAAGATAATGAAGATTTGATTGAGCTAGTTGAATTAAGCGATGAAGATGAAAGTCAAACTTTAGAAGAAGTAGATAATAATCTTCATAAACTTGAAAAAGATATCAAATCTATGAAGCTAAAGACCCAACTAGATGGTGAGTATGACAAAAACTCCTGCTACCTATCAATAAATGCGGGTGCAGGTGGTCTTGAAGCTACAGATTGGGCAGACATGCTTTATAGGATGTACACCAGATATGCCGAAAAAAGAGGCTACAAGATAGAGGTCAAGGATATAAACAATGAGGAAGCAGGCGGGATCAAGTCGGCAACTCTCTATATCCAAGGACCTTATGCCTACGGATATCTTAAGGCGGAAAAAGGCGTTCATAGGCTAGTAAGGATATCACCTTTTGATAGCCAGTCAAGACGCCACACATCCTTCTCATCAGTAGATGTTTTTCCAGAGCTTGATGATGATAATGAAATAGAAATCGATCCATCAGACCTAAGAATTGATACCTATAGGGCAAGTGGGGCAGGTGGCCAGCACGTCAATAAGACTGACTCAGCCGTAAGGATAACCCACATTCCTACAGGAGTAGTCGCATCAAGTCAGGCTGAAAGAAGCCAAATGCAAAATAAAGAAACAGCAATGAAGCTTCTTTTATCAAAGCTTATCCAGATTAAGGAAGAAGAAAAAAGAGAAAAAATAGAAGATATCCAAGGTAAATATTCACAAATTGCCTGGGGTAGCCAGATAAGATCATATGTTTTCCAACCCTACACAATGGTCAAAGACCATAGGACAAATTATGAGATGGGAAATGTAGAAGCTGTAATGGATGGTGATATCCAGGGCTTTATAGATGCTTATTTAGCAAAAAATGAAAATTAATAGGGAAGCACTAAGCTTCCCCTTTTTTACATGAAGGGAGAAGAAATGGGAGATATAATTTTAACAGGCGATAGGCCAACAGGTAGACTCCACCTAGGCCATTATGTAGGCAGCCTTAAAAACAGGGTGAAAATGCAAAATGAAGGAAACTTTGACAAGATGTATGTCATGATTGCTGACAGCCAGGCCCTAACAGATAATTTTGACAATCCAGCAAAAATTCGTGAAAACCTTATAGAGGTTGCCCTTGACTACTTAAGTGTAGGCCTTGACCCAGAAAAGGTGACAATTTTTGTCCAGTCACAGATAGAACAACTAACAGAACTTACTTTCTATTACCTAAACCTTGTAACCCTATCAAGGCTTGAAAGAAATCCGACTGTAAAAAGTGAGATAAAGCTAAGAAATTTTGAAACTAGCCTTCCAGCAGGATTTTTGATCTATCCAGTAAGCCAGGCTGCTGACATTCTATTGTTTGATGCTAATATAGTACCTGTTGGTGAGGACCAAGAGCCAATGCTAGAGCAAGCAAGAGAGATAGCAAGAAGCTTTAATAATATCTATGGTCAGGTCTTCATAGAGCCAAAGGCAGTCCTCCCTGATCAAAAAATCGCTCGTCGTATGCCTGGCATAGATGGAGCAGCTAAGATGAGCAAATCCTTAGGAAATGCCATCTACCTAGCAGATACTAAGGCTGATGTAAAGAAAAAAGTCATGAGTATGTACACAGACCCAGACCATATAAATATAGATGATCCAGGCAAAGTAGAAGGAAATATTGTCTTTACCTATTTAGATGTATTTTCAAATGATAGTCATTTTGAAAAATATTTGCCAGAGTATAAAAATCTTGACGAGCTAAAGGCCCACTATCAAAGAGGAGGCCTAGGTGATGTTAAGTGCAAGAAGTTCTTAATTAAGGTCCTAGAAGAAGAACTTGCCCCAATCAGGGAAAAAAGAGCCTACTATGAAAAGCACATAGATGAAGTATTTGACATACTTAAGAAAGGAAGTGAAGAGGCAAGAAGCAAGGGAAGCGAGAAGCTTAGCCAAGTTAAGGCTGCCATGGGAATTGATTATTTTAACGATAGAAAGCTTATAGCAGAAATAGAGAAAAAATACCAAGGATAAGTTATGAAGCTTCCAAAAACTAAATCTAAGACCATATTCGTCTTATCGGCTGCAGGTTCTGCAGTCGGTATGGCAAATGTTTGGGGCTTTCCTTATAAATTTCATAAGGGAGGACTCTTCTTTTTGATATTTTATTTGTTTTTTATAAGTCTATTCGCCTATGTAGGCCTATCTAGCGAATTTGCCATAGGTAGGATGTGCAAGGGATCTGTGGTATATTCTTATGAAAAAGCCATAAAGACTAGGTTTAAAAATTCAAAAATAGCAAGTTTTTATGGTTACATACCTATGATAGTATCTCTTATCATAGCCATCGGTTATACCATTATAGTTTCCTATGTGGCAAAGGCTTTCATAGATACCTTAAATGGGACGCTTGCCACAACAAGCTCAAGCCTCTGGTTTGAAAATTTCTCATCCAGGTCCTTTGCAGTAATAGAAACTCACCTAGCAATAGTAATTGTAGCGATAATAATGAGTCTGGGCGGCTTTAAATCAATGCAAAGAATAAACTCCATCCTCATGCCTACTATGATAGTCATATATATTATAGTGATGATAAGGATGAGTGGGCTTGAAAGAATTGAAGAAGGTTATAGGTTACTTTTTAGGGTTGACTTTGAAAACCTTTCTATAGGTACAGCCATATCTGCTATGGGCGATGCCCTTTTTGCTCTTTCTATAACAGGCTTTGGTATGATCTTTATGGGGAGAATGCTGGCTGATAATCAAGATGTAATAGTAGATTCAAAGCTTACTGCAGTTTTTGATACAGTCGTGGCCCTTCTATCAGCCTTTATTATAGTTCCAGCTATAGTTGTATTTGAAATGGGTCATGCCAAGGGGCCTGAATTAATTTTTCATATCTTACCAACCATATTTGCAAATATTCCAATAGGTAGGGGCTTTGCTTGCTTGTTTTATCTGGCTATAATTATGGCAGGTCTTACCTCTTTACAAAATATCTTTGAATCTGTTGGAGATACTTTGGTTAAGAAGTGTAAGATATCAGACAGACTTGCCCTAGGCCTTGTGGGTGGTCTTGTATTTTTGCTCGGAGTATTTCTCCACCCAATTGGCATCTGGGAGCCTTTCATGGATATCACCCTCTACTACATAATTCCTCTTGGGGCAGTGTCAGGTTCTATAATCTGGTTTTATGTTATGGATAAGGATGTTCTTTTAAGAGAAATAAATAAGGGAGCAAAGAAAAAACAAAGTGAAAAATTTATAAAGCTTGGCAGATACCTTTATACACCTTTGGTAATTATTATATGTATCTTGTCAATAATAAGTCATTAAAGCTAGCTTGCCTAGCTTTTTTTATATAAAAAATTTTATTTGAATTTTATACTAGAAGGTATATAATACATAATATACTTTATCCCAGTATAGGGGTATACATACAAAGTTTGTATAAATAAAGTTTAAATAAATATTTTTATATAAGGAGTCATTATGAACAAATTTTCATCGAAATTAGGTTTTATCCTAACGGCGGTTGGTTCTGCCGTGGGAATGGCAAATGTCTGGGGATTTCCATACAAGCTTCAACAGGGAGGAATTGTCTTTCTCTTGGCATATTTAGTATTTATCGGTATTTTTGCATACTGTGGTCTTCCTAGTGAGTTTGCAGTTGGTAGATATGCACAAACAGGCACCCTCGGAGCTTATTACAAGGCCTTTAAGACTAAAAAAGAAGATACAAAGATTGGTAAATTTATCGGCTACATTCCTCTTGTAGGATCACTTGCCATAGCAATCGGTTATGCTGTAATAGTTGCTTATATTTGCAAGGTTTTATTTGATTCCCTAACAGGAAGTCTTCTAAGTGTAGATACAACTACATATTTTGATAGCTTTTCTTTACAGCCATATTCAGTAGTTATTTTTCACTTTATAATCATTACTATCACCCTGTTATCATGTATAGGTGGGGCTAGCACAATCGAAAAAACTAATAAGATAATGATGCCAGGATTTTTTATATTATTTTTAATCCTAGCAGTAAGAATAGTAACACTTCCAAATGCTATGGAAGGCTACAAATATATGTTTAGGTTTGACAAGGAAATGCTTAATTGGGGAACGGTACTTCAGGCAATGGGTCAGGCATTTTTCTCACTTTCAGTAACAGGTTCAGGAATGATTGTAGTAGGAGCTTATCTAGATGATAAAGAAGATATAGTATCATCATCAGTTACAACTGGTATGCTTGATACACTTGCAGCTATGCTCGCTTCATTTGTAATGATTCCTGCAATTATTGTATACAATATGGATCAAGCGGGAGGTCCAGGCTTATTATTCCAAGTTCTCCCAACAATCTTACAAGATATGGCTTTCGGTAGAATATTTGCAATAATTCTTTACACAGCAGTTATCTTTGGTGGTATCTCATCCCTACAAAATATGTTTGAAGTAGTGGCAGAATCACTTATCGATAGACATAAAAACCTAAGTAGAAACTTAGCCCTAATAATTATAGGTATAATCGTGTTTGCCATAGGTGTCAATATGGAAATGATCAGCCAATGGGGTCCATTTATGGATATAATTTCAATCTATATAATCCCAATAGGAGCAATGATAGGTGCTGTAACTTGGTTCTGGATTCTTAAAAAAGATATATTAATTAAAGAGATTAATAAAGGAGCAAAGAAAGTTTACGGCAAAAATTGGCATAATATAGGTAAGTACGTCTATACACCACTTGCAGTTATCCTTTGTCTGATAGCACTAATATTTAGAATATCATTCTAAATTAAAAGAGAGCTTCCATTTTTGGAAGCTCTTTTGCTATTTATTTAAGACGAGTTTGTTGAGTTTGAGAGGTTCGATATATTCTTTGCCCTTATAAACTCTCATATTTCCGCCTGAGATTTCATCTATTAATAAGATATTATTATTTTCATCAAGACCAAATTCTAATTTTATATCGTATAGATCAAGGTCTTTTTCTTTTAGGATTTCTTTTATTATTCCGCAAATTTCCCTAGTTAGATTCTTAAGCTCATCGTATTGGGCTGGTGTCATTATGCCTAGGATTTCTAGGGCATCTTTATTTATTGTTGGGTCGCCTGCCTCATCATCTTTGATTGTTATTTCAAAGAAGGCGTCTAGGTCTTCTCCATTTTCTATGTATTTGCCATATCTTTTATAAAAAGATCCCACGGCCTTATACCTGCAAATAAATTCTAGGCCCTTGCCAAAAACTTTTGCTTTTTTGACTTCCATGGTA
Source organism: uncultured Anaerococcus sp. (assembly GCF_963512375.1). Classification (NCBI taxonomy): domain Bacteria; kingdom Bacillati; phylum Bacillota; class Tissierellia; order Tissierellales; family Peptoniphilaceae; genus Anaerococcus; species uncultured Anaerococcus sp. Next base: position 207,161 of record NZ_CAUPMI010000001.1, on the reverse strand, counting down.
TTTTCATCAAGATTTGATCTTACATAATGGGTTGGAATATTTTCCTTATTTAATTTTTCAAAGAAAAATTCTGTTAGCTCAAGACCAGCCTTGCCCGCACCATCTATGCTTAGGCCAACTTGATTTTCGCCTGGATCAAATACTCCATCTTTGCCTGTTACATCATCCTTAAATTTCATTAAGATATTGCCATTTTCAAGGCTATAAATATCTTTTGTTTTGCCCTTGTAAATTAAATCCATCATAGTCTCCTTTAGAATTTTTACAATTACGATATAATATTTAGAACTTTCTTACAAGTAAATTTTATTTATTAAGAATAATTTGTCAAGTTTGTGATTAAAAATTTATTTTTGCTTTAGCTATTGAAAAAAATAATAAAATAGATATACTAATTTTGTAGAAGAAAAGTTAAGGAGTTAAAATGTCAAAAGTAGCTGTTATTATGGGTTCAAAATCTGACTATCAGACTATGAAAGAGTGTTGTGCTGTGCTTGATAAGTTCGGCATTGATTACGACAAGAGGGTTGTTAGCGCGCATAGGACGCCAGAGTTGATGGTTGACTTTGCTAAAAACGCTAGAAAAAATGGATACAGCCTAATAATTGCTGCAGCTGGTGGTGCTGCACATTTGCCAGGTATGGTTGCTGCGTCAACGACTCTACCTGTGATTGGTGTCCCAATTAAATCATCCACCCTAAACGGCGTTGACTCGCTTCTTTCTATTGTGCAAATGCCATATGGTGTGCCAGTTGCAACCATGGCTATAGGAGAGGCAGGTGCTAAAAACGCTGCTATTACAGCCCTTGCAATTTTAGCTATAAATGATGAAAAATTAGCTGAAAAGTACAGGGATTTTAAAATTGAATTAGAAAATATAGTAAAGGAAGATATGAAATTATGATTCAGACTATATTACCAAAAAGCACTATCGGTATAATCGGTGGCGGCCAACTTGGACGAATGCTAGCTATGAGCGCAAAAGAAATGGGCTATAAGGTTGCAATTCTAGATCCAGGTGAAGACGCCTGCGCAAGAAAATTTGCAGATTATTTTATCCATAGTGCTTTTAATGTATACGAAAATATTGAAAAACTATGCCAGATGAGCGATGTAGTAACCTTTGAGTTTGAAAATATAGATATAGAATCTTATAAGAAGCTTGAAAATAAATATAATTTCGTCCAATCATCAAGACTCTTAGAAATAAGCCAACACAGACTTAAGGAAAAAGAATATGCGAAATCTTTGGGTATTCCTACTGTAAAATACTTTGATGCTAATAAGGATGATTACGATATTGATGGCAAATATGTAATGAAGACAACGAGGTTTGGCTACGATGGCAAGGGCCAGAAGATAATTTCTTCAAATGAAGAAGTAGAAAAAGATACTATCCTTGAAGAGCTGATTGAACTTGACAAGGAAATATCTGTGGTAGCTGTAAAAGATATTGAGGGAATTCAGATTGTAGCTGTGGTCGAAAATGAACATAGAAACAACATCCTCTATAGGTCAAATATTCCTGCAAGGATTAGCAAAGATCAAGAGGCCAAGGCAATTGAATACACAAAAAGAGTCCTTAATGACAATGATTATTACGGAGTCCTTACTGTAGAGTATTTTATTTCAAATGGCCAAGTGATTTTTAATGAAATTGCCCCTAGGGTCCATAATTCTGGCCACATTACCCAGGAATCTGCGACCAAATCCCAATTTAGGGCTCACATCGAAGGAATTTGTGGACTAAAGGTGGGAAAAATCGAAAATAGGGAGGCAACTCTTTATAACATCTTAGGCCAAAATGAAGAATATTTTATAAATTTAATCACAAAAAAACAAGGCTATCTTCACTTATACGAAAAGGAAGCTCGCCACAATAGGAAAATCGGTCACATGAACTTTTTAGGAAATGTATATTTGGAGGATGACTTTGAATAAGAGAATATTTGTACAAAAAAAACCAGCCTATGACAGGGAAAGTGAAAATCTTAAAAATCTTTTGAATAGAGATTTTAAACTTGCTATAAAAAATCTTAAAACTTACGTAATCTATGACCTTTACAATATAACAGAAGACTTGTATGAGAAGGCAAAAGAAAGAGTGTTTTCAGAAGTAATGATAGACCAGGTTTTTGAAAATATCGACCTTAATGGCAAAACTTACATAGCCTACGAAACTCTCCCAGCCCAATACGACCAAAGATCTGACTCTGCTATGCAGGCTTTAAAATTAATTGACGATAAGGCAGATGTCTTAGTTAGAGCAGGCAAGCTTGTCGTAATAGATGGGGAAGTTTCTGATGAAAAATTAGGACAAATAAAAAAATATCTAATAAATCCAATCGAGTCTTCAGAAAAAGACCTTGCTAAGATGGATTTTAAAATAGATTCTCAAATGAAGCCATTAAGAGATTTGACCGGCTTTAGGGACTATGGCAAGAATGAACTAGAAGGACTTATTAAAGACCTTTCTCTTGCCCTTGACCTAGAAGATTTAGAATTTATCCAAAGCCATTACAAAAAAGAAGGCAGGGACCCAAGTGAAACTGAAATCTATGTTCTAGACGTATTTTGGTCAGACCACTGCAGGCATACAACTTTTGAGACAAGCCTTGATGAAGTTAAAATTAATTCAAAACTCTTCCAAGATGAAATGCAAGCAGCCTTTGATTATTACTTATCTTTAAGGGAAGAACTTGGAATTACAAAGCCTGTTAGACTTATGGATATGGCATCAATTATTGGCAAATATCATACAAAGGTCCTTGGAGATAAAAATATAGAAGTGAGTGAGGAAATTAATGCCTGTTCCTTCTTTACAGATATTGAAAATAAGGGCAAGAAGGAAAAATGGCTCATTCAATTTAAAAATGAAACCCATAACCATCCTTCAGAAATCGAGCCTTTTGGTGGGGCATCAACCTGTATAGGTGGGGCTATAAGAGATCCACTTTCTGGTAGGTCTTATGTTTATCAGGCTATGAGGGTGTCAGGAGCTGGAAATATCCTAGAAAAAAGAGAAGATACCCTTGCAAATAAGCTTGCTCAAGTAGAAATATCTAAGGGTAAGGCCCTGGGTAATTCCTCATACGGCAACCAAATAGGACTAGCAACCACCTTTGTAAGAGAAATCTACGACCCATCCTATGTGGCAAAAACTATGGAAGTGGGAGCTGTTGTAGGAGCTGTAAAAGATGGGGACTACAAGAGAGAAGAACTAGTGCCTGGAGATATTGTCGTAATGATTGGTGGAAGAACTGGTCGTGATGGTATACAGGGAGCCTCAGGTTCATCTGTAATCCACGATGATTCATCTTTAACAACTGCTTCTAGCCAAGTCCAAAAGGGTAATCCAGTAGAAGAACGCAAGATTCAAAGACTCTTTAGAAAGCCAGAAGTCACAAGACTTATAAAAAAATCAAACGACTTTGGTGCGGGTGGTGTATCTGTAGCTATAGGCGAGCTTTCAGATGGTATTGAAATCTTCCTTGATAGGGTCAAAACCAAATACCAAGGCCTAAATCCAACAGAAATTGCCATATCCGAATCTCAAGAGAGGATGGCAGTAGGTCTTGATAAAAAAGACTATGAAGCCTTCATAAAAGAATGCCAAAAAGAAAATCTAGAATACGTTCATGTGGCAAATATAACTGACAAAAACCGCATAGAAATGTATTACAAGGATGAAAAAATTGTAGACTTCTCTGCAGAATTTTTAGCAACTGCAGGAGTCAGAAAACATGCAAAGGCAGAACTGGTTGATAATTTAGGCGAAAATCCATTTGTTAAAAGAGAAGTGACTAAAGAAGCAATCCTTGATGAGTTAAAAGATTTAAACGTAACCAACCAAAAGGGTATGGCTTCTATGTTTGATGCTTCCGTAGGTGCCCAATCTGTGATGATGCCATTTGCTGGCAAGGAAAGGATAACACCTGTCCAAGCCTCAGTTGCAGCTATTCCTACCCTTTATTCAACACCAGATACAGCAACCATCCTAGCCTACGGCTTTATACCAAAGATATCAAAATATTCACCATTCTTATCAAGTATATACGCAGTTTTAGAATCTGTAGCAAAAGTCTATGCGGTAGGTGGAAATAGGGAAAATCTTTACTTCTCCTTCCAAGAATATTTTGAAAAGCTCCTTGATGACCCTAAGAAGTGGGGCAAGGTAAGCCAGGCCATGCTTGGATCAATCATTGCCCAGAAGGAAATAGGAAGACCTGCCATAGGAGGAAAGGACTCCATGTCAGGATCCTTTAATGATATAAATGTAGTAGAAACTTTGATTTCATTTGCTTGTACACCGGTTAAAATATCTGATGTAATCACTCCTGACCTTAAAAAAATTGGCAATAAACTATATATCGTCGAAATAGAAAAAGATGCCAAGGCCTATCCAAATCTAGATAAAGCCATGGCAGATTTTGAAAAATTAAATGCTTATATCAAGGATAAAAAAGTAGTAGCAGCTTATGTCCAAGATTTTGGATCAGTTACATCTTCTTTAATTAAGATGGGTCTTGGAAATAAATTAGGTTTTACAATCGACTATGATGCGGCTCTTGACTTTAACCCTTGCTCAATCGTCATCGAAGGAGACTCAGACCTTGACTTTAAAGAAATAGGAAGAGTGAGCGAAGAAATTTCTATAAATGGCATTGAAATAGGATTTGATGAAGCAGAAAAAGCCTATATGTCAACTCTTGAAGAGATTTATCCAACCTATTACAATAAGGATGGTGAAAAGACAGAAAATATTGCAACATCTGGAAATGAAAAGAGATATTACAAGGAAAAGGTCGATGATGTTAGGGTAGTTATACCAGTATTTCCAGGTACAAACTCAGAATATGATACCCAAAAGGCCTTCGAAGAAGCTGGTGCAAGCGTAAAACAAGTTGTTTTTAGAAATACAAAGGAAAATGATATAAATGATTCTATAGATGAATTTGTAAAAGAAATCAAAAAATCCCACATAATAGCCTTTCCTGGTGGATTTTCAGCAGGAGATGAGCCAGACGGTTCAGCCAAATTTATAGTAAATATACTAAAAAATGACAAGGTTAAAAAGGCAATCCATGACCACCTAGCTGATAAGAGGCTAATACTTGGTATATGCAATGGCTTCCAAGCCCTTATAAAATCAGGACTAATACCTTATGGAGAAATTAGAGACCTAGATTCGGAAGATTTAAGTTTATTTAGAAATACAGGTTTTAGGCACATATCAGATACAGCTATAACAAGGTGTGCCAATACAAATTCACCTTGGACCCAAGATTTTAATTTAGATGATCTCCACGAACTTGTCCTAAGCCATGGTGAGGGACGACTAGTAGGCGATAGGATAGAAGAATTTAAGGACCTTGCAGCCTTCCAATACGTAGACCCTGATGGGGATGCTAGCATGAATGGCAAGTACAATCCAAACGGATCAGCCTACGCTATAGAGGGTATGGTCAGCAAGGATGGCTTGATTTTAGGAAAGATGGGCCATTCTGAAAGATCATACAAGACTCTTTATAAGACCCAAACTATAAGAGAAAGACAAGATATATTTAAAAACGGTGTAAAATATTTCACTAGATAAAATTTATTAAGGAGTAAGGATGTTTGGAATTTGGAATATAGAAAATGCCCCTAGCGTTGCCTTTTATGCCCTCCATGCCCTCCAACACAGGGGACAACAGGGAGCAGGAATTGTCTCAACAGAAAGAACTAGGCTCAGGGGCTACAGGAATGTTGGCCTCTTGGCAGCTGTATTTAAAGATAATGGAAAATTAGAAAAAATAGATGGTACTTCTGCCTTGGGTGCTCTTTGGTACTCAAGCGGTAATTCCACAAACGTTCAAAATATAGAGCCACTTTTGTATAAATTTAACGATGGCCACCTAGGCATAGCCATGAACGGCAATTTAAATAACGCCAAATGGCTAAGAGCCGAGCTTGAAGATGAGGGAGCAGTTTTCCACTCAGCAAGCCATGCTGAAATAATCATGCATTTAATTAGACGATCTAGAAAAGATAGTATTGAAGAAAGATTCAAGGAAGCTTTAAATAAGCTTAAGGGATCATTTTCAGTCATGCTTCTAACCCAAGATGCCCTTTATGGTGCGGTAGATAGGCATGCAACCAGGCCTTTAGTTCTTGGTAGACTCAATGATTCTTATACAATCGCCTCTGAGTCTTGTGCTCTAAATGTAATTGGGGCAGAATTTCTAAAGGATATTTCTGCAGGAGAGTTTATAAAAATAGATGATAATGGATATGAGATTGGAAGCTTTTGTGAGGCTTCAAATATTGCCATCGAATCAATGGAATTTATTTATTTTGCAAGACCAGACTCAACTATACTTGGCAAAAACGTCCACATAGTTAGGAAAAATACTGGCAGGGTTTTGGCAAGAGAATTTCCTGTTGATGCTGACATAGTAGTCGGTGTACCAAATTCTTCCCTATCCCTTGCGACAGGCTATGCAGAAGAAATCGGCCTACCTTATGAGATGGGACTTATTAAGAACCAATATATAGGAAGGAGCTTCATAGAACCTAGTCAAAATCTCAGGGACATAGCTGTGAAGATGAAATTATCAGCCCTTTCTGACGTTGTTAGAAATAAGAGGGTAATCCTTCTTGATGATTCAATAGTAAGGGGCACTACCTCAAAGAGAATCATTTCCATGCTCAAAAAAGCTGGGGCAAGTGAGGTTCACTTAAGGATAGGTTCACCAGAAATTGTCTTTCCATCTTATTCAGGAATTGACATGAAAACCTCCAAGGAACTAATCGCAGCCAACCTTACAAAAGAGCAAGTAAGGGATTTGATAGGGGCAGATAGTTTGGAATTTATATCTGTAGAAGGATTAAAGGAAGCTGTTGGTTTTGACTTTGATACTCCTAATAAGGGAATCTCCCTTGATATTTTTACAGGTGCTTATGTAGAGGGTCTTGGAAATTATAAGGAAGAATTTGAAGCTGAACTTACAGACATACAAAAAGAATACTTAAAAAGGGGAGCAAATGAGCGAGAAATATAAGGCGGCAGGGGTTAGCCTAAATGCCGGCTATGAATCAGTTGAAAGAATAAAAAAACACGTAGAATCAACCAAAAATAAAGGCATGATGGACATGATTGGTAGTTTCGGTGGGGCCTTTGACCTAGGAGCCTATGGCTTTAAAAATCCAGTTCTAGTAAGCGGAACAGATGGGGTAGGAACTAAGCTAAAACTTGCCTTTGATATGGATAAACACGATACAATCGGTATAGATGCAGTAGCTATGTGTGTAAATGACATCCTTGCCCAAGGTGCAATTCCACTTTTCTTCTTAGACTACATTGCCTGTGGCAAAAATGACCCAGCTCAAATCGAAGCAATAGTTAAGGGTGTGGCAGATGGTTGTAGACAAGCGGGAGCGGCCCTTGTAGGTGGAGAAACTGCTGAAATGCCAGGCTTTTATAAGGAAGGCGAATATGATATAGCAGGCTTTGCAGTAGGTGCAGCTGAAAAGGAAGACTTAATCAATGCTCAAAATACCAAGGCTGGCCAGGCAGTAATTGGCATTCCTTCATCAGGTTTCCATTCTAATGGATTTTCCCTAATAAGAAAAGTTTTAAGTGATGAAAATATAAGCCTAGATGATGAATTTAATGGAGAAACTCTTGGAGAGGCCCTCTTAAGACCAACAAGGATCTATGCCAAGGAAGTAAGAAGCTTATTAGAAAATGTAAAAGTTTCTGGCATTTCCCACATCACAGGTGGAGGCTTTATAGAAAATCTTCCAAGAGCCCTTAAAAAAGGCCTAGGTATGAAAATTTATAGGGATTCCTATGAGATTCCAGAAATTTTCAAATTTATTGAAGAAAAGGGTCAAATTGACCACGATGAGATGTATCAAGTCTTTAACATGGGTGTAGGCCTTGCAGTAATTGTAGATGATGCTGATAAAGACAAGGTCCTTGACCTAATTTATGATGCCTTCATTCTAGGTGAGGTCACAGATGAGGAAGGGATAGTCCTTCTATGAAAAAAATAGGAATCTTTGCTTCAGGCACTGGTACAAATTTTGAAGCCTTAGCAAGTTCAGATGAAATAAAAAGTCTTGCTGAAATAAAGATTATGGTTTGTGATAAGCCAGGTGCTAGAGTTATAAAAAGAGCAGAAGATAAAAATATAGAATGCTTCGTTTTTAATCCAAAAGAATATGAAAACAAAGCGGCCTATGAAAAAGAAATTTTAGAAAAAATAAAAGAGCTGGATTACATCTTTCTAGCTGGTTATATGAGGATTCTTTCTAAAGATTTTCTTGAAGCTTATAAGGGGAAGGTCATAAATATACACCCTTCACTTCTTCCTAAATACAAGGGAATAGAATCAATTAAGAGAGCCTATGAAGCAAAGGAAGAATACATTGGAGTTACCATCCATTATGTAAATGAAGAAATAGACGGTGGAGAGATCCTAGCCCAAGATAAGTTTAAGGTTGACTATAGTAAGAGTCTAGATGAAATAGAAAGCCAGGTGCATGATATAGAGCATAGGCTTTATATAAAGACTGCAGCAGAAATCCTAAAGGGGGAAAAATGAAAAGAGCTTTAATAAGTGTAAGTGATAAGACAGGAGTGGCAGATTTTGCTAAGGGCCTTGTAGCAAATGGTTTTGAAATAATCTCTACTGGTGGAACTTTAAACCACCTAAGAGATGCTGGTCTAGATTGCATTTCAATTGAAGAATACACTGGTTTTCCAGAAATTTTAGAAGGCAGGGTTAAGACCCTCCACCCAAAAGTTCACGGTGGACTATTATCAAAAAGAGATAATGAGGGCCATGTGTCAGAGCTTAAGGATAATGACATACATTATATAGACCTAATTTGCGTAAATCTTTATCCTTTTGCAGAAACCTTAGCCAAGGAAGGTGTGACCCATGAGGAAATTATTGAAAATATAGATATCGGTGGTCCTTCTATGCTTAGGTCTGCTGCCAAAAATTATAAATTTGTGACAGTTGTAACTGAGAAAGAAGATTATCCAAAAATCATTAAAGAATTAGAAGAAAATGGCGAGACAAGCCTTGAAACAAGACAAAGACTAGCAGGAAAAGTTTTTAACAAAACAGCCCAATACGATGGCCTAATAGCTTCTTATTTTAATTCTATTAATGGTGAAAATGAAAAATTGACCCTAACTTACACTCTAGAAGATGAGCTAAGATATGGGGAAAACCCACACCAAAAGGCTGCCTTTTATGTATCAGATGAGGAAGTATCTTATTCTCTAAAGGATTGCGTCCAATTACATGGAAAGAAGATGTCTTATAACAATATCCAAGATGCTTCAGCAGCCCTTGATATTTTACAAGAATTTGATGAAACAGTCTGTGTTGGTCTAAAACACATGAACCCATGTGGAGTTGCCACAGGTAAAACCGTATTTGATGCATGGACTAGGGCTTTTGAGGCAGACCCAGTTTCAATCTTTGGCGGAATAGTAGCAATTAATGGTACAGTTGATAAGCAAACTGCCGAAAAAATGCACGAAATCTTCCTAGAAATAATCCTTGCATACGATTATGAAGACGAGGCTTTAGAGATTCTAGAAAAGAAGAAAAACGTAAGAATTTATAAGATTCCAAAGAAAACTGACAAGAATCCTAAATTAATAAAATCTGTAAGGGGTGGAATTCTTGTTCAAGACTATGATGATTCCGTTTATGACAAGCTTGAAACAGTTACAGAAACAAAGGTCAGCCAAGAGGACCTAAAAGACTTAGAATTTGCCTATAAGATTGTAAAACACGTCAAATCAAATGCTATCCTACTTGCTAAGAATGGCCAGACAATTGGTGTTGGCGCTGGTCAAATGAACAGGGTTGGTGCAGCTGAAATTGCCTTCAAACAAGCAGGTGACAAGGCTAAGGGATGTGTCCTTGCTTCAGATGCTTTCTTCCCATTCAGGGACAGTGTGGATGAGGCAGCTAAACACGATATCAAAGCCATTATCCAACCAGGTGGTTCAATTCGTGACCAAGAATCAATCGACGCTTGTAATGAAAACGGCATAGCCATGGTATTTACTGGCATGCGTCACTTTAAACATTAATATGGCAAGAGTACTAGTATTGGGAAATGGCGGTAGGGAAGCTGCCATTTCTTACAAATTATATAAGGAAGGCCATGAAATATTTATGGTCGGTGAAAACCCAGGTGTTGCTGAATTTGGGAAGTGTGTTGATTTAAAAAATGATCAAATAGCAAGCTTTTGTAAAAGAGAAAATATCGACTTAGTATTTGTAGGCCCAGAAGCCTATCTTGTAGATGGGATTGTAGATATTTTAGAAAAAGAAAATATCAGAGTCTTTGGGCCAAACAAGAAAGCGGCTATCTTGGAAGGGTCCAAGTCCTTTGCCAAGGATCTTATGAAAAAATATGGCATCCCAACTGCAGCCTATGAAATTTTTACATCCTATGAAAAGGCCTTAGCCTACCTTGATAAATCAACTTTCCCACTTGTAATCAAAGCTGATGGCCTAGCTGCCGGCAAGGGTGTAATAATAGCTGAAAACTATGATATGGCAAAAGATGCCCTTAAAGAAATCATGGTCAATCAAAAATTTGCCGAGGCTGGAAATGAAGTTGTAATTGAAGAATTCCTTGAAGGTGAGGAATTTTCTCTCCTAGCCTTTATATCTGGCGAAAAGGTCGTGCCAATGAAGATTGTCCAAGACCACAAGAGGGCCTTTGATGGGGATAAGGGTCCAAATACTGGCGGCATGGGTGTCTATATGCCTATTAAGCACATAAATCAGGCTGACATAGACGAGGCAATGGAAAAAATTCTAAGGCCAACTGCCAAGGCTATGATCAAGGAAAAAAGGGAATTTAAGGGTATATTATTTGCAGGTCTTATGAAAACTAAAGACGGAATTAAGACTATAGAATATAATGTTAGATTTGGCGATCCAGAAACAGAAATCCTGCTTTTGGCTATGAAATCAAACCTTTATGATATAGCAGAGAAGGTGATTGATGGCAAGGATTTTGAAGTGGAATTTGATGATGCTGCCTATATTGGAGTAGTCATGGCTTCAAAGGGCTATCCAGAAAGCTATGCAAAGGGATTTGAAATTAAGGGCCTAGAAAAGGTAGATTCTCATGTATTTCATATGGGAACGAAGGCCGAAGATGGAAAAATTCTCACAAATGGTGGAAGGGTCCTAATAGTATGTTCTAAGGCAGACAATTTGAGCCAGGCTTACAAGAAAGCCTATGAAGATATAGAAAAAATAGAGTGTGACAACCTATTTTTCAGAAAGGACATAGGTCATATGTCCCTAGAGGAGGTATAAATGAAGACAGATTATGAGATATCGCTCGCGGCAAAGAAAGAAAAAATCGAAGATGTTGCAGGGAAAATAAATATTTCTGAAGAAAATTTAATCAAATATGGCCAGTACAAGGCAAAAATTAGAAAGCCAGATTTTGATAAGCTATCAGAAAATTTAGTTTTAGTCACATCTATCAACCCTACATCAAGCGGTGAGGGTAAGTCAACTGTAACAGTTGGGCTTTCTGATGGCCTAAACAAAATCGGAAAGAAATCAACAGTTGCATTAAGAGAGCCATCATTTGGCCCAGTTCTTGGCAGAAAGGGCGGGGCTACAGGTGGTGGTTTTGCTCAGGTTGTCCCAATGGAGGAGATAAATCTTCACTTTAATGGAGACTTCCACGCTATCACATCAGCCCACAACGCAATCATGGCCCTAATTAATAACCACATCTTCCAGGGAAATGAGCTTAAGTTTAAGGAAGTTCTATTTAACTATGTCATGGACATGAACGAAAGGGCCCTTAGAAGAATTAAAATCAATGCTAATGGCAAGGACGAAAGAGATTCTTCGTTTGATATCACAGTTGCAAGTGAGATTATGGCTATTTTATGCCTAGCAGAAGATTTAGAAGATCTAAGAAATAGAATTGCTGATATAATGATTGGTTATAACGAAGATGATGAGCCGATTTTTGTAAGAGATTTAAAAATCCAAGGTGTAATTACAGCCATACTTAAGGATGCTATAAATCCAAACCTTGTCCAAACTTTAGAAAATAACCCAGCTATCATCCACGGCGGTCCTTTTGCAAATATTGCCCACGGTTGTAACTCAGTTATAGCTACAAAAACAGCCCTTAAATACTCTGATTATGTAATAACAGAAGCAGGTTTCGGTGCAGATTTAGGTGCGGAGAAATTTTTAGACATCAAATGTAGGGCATCAGGCCTAAGACCAAAGGCAGCTGTAGTAGTTGCAACAATCAAGGCTTTAAAACTTCACGGTGGAGTTGATGAAGCAAACTTAACAGAAGAAAATCTTGATGCCCTAAAAGAAGGGGTTAAAAACCTTGAAAAGCACGTAGAAAACATGAGAAAGTACAACTTACCAGTAATAGTTGCCCTTAATGAATTTGTTACAGATACGGAAGCTGAAATTAAATTTATGGAAGAATGGGCAAAAGACTTTGGCGTAGAATTTTCCCTAACCCAAGTATGGGCCAAGGGCGGTGAAGGTGCGATTGACCTTGCTAATAAACTTGTAAAATTAGTTGAAGAAAATAGCGAAGAAGTAAAACTTCTTTATGAGGACGACCTATCAACAGAAGAGAAAATCAATACAATCGCCAAGGAAATCTACGGCGCTGCCAAGGTTAATTTTACAGACGAGGCAAGGGCGGTCCTTGATAAAATCGACGAACTTGGCTACAGAAATTACCCAATATGTATGGCAAAAACTCCAGCATCCCTAACAGATGATGGCAAAATCAAGGGCAGACCAGAAGGTTTTGAAATAACTGTTTCTGATATCAAGATCAAAACGGGAGCAAGATTTATAGTTGCCTACCTCAATAAGGTCCTAACCATGCCAGGCCTACCAAAACATCCAAATGCTTTGGACATAGACCTTGATGAAAATGAAAATATAATCAACTTATTCTAGAAAATACAAAAAGGATTGAAGTTGAAAGATAAAATCATTAAATTTAAGGAAAATTTAACCTATTATATAAAATCTTTGTCCTTTACAAGTTCATATATAGACGAGCAAAAAATGTATAAGAGCACAGATTGGGAAAAAGAAGTTAAAATCTTGCCCTTGGGTGCCAAGGTTTTAATGGTCCTTTTAATCATCTTCTTATTAATGATTTTATAAAAATTTACAAGCGGCTCCGGCCGCTTTTTTTGAATTATTTAGGAAATCCTTTTTTTAAAAAAATTTTGGGTATTATATAAGTAACAAGATAAAGGAGGATGTGATGAAAAAGTTTTTACTGATATGGGCCTTAGCCCTTGCTATTACAGGCTGCAATAAGGAAGCTAATCTAGAAGAAGGTGCAAAAATAAGCCAGACTAAGACTGATGTGGATGCGCTAGAATATGTTGGCGAAGAAAAGAAATTAGACTTTGCCTATAACACATATTCCCTAAAAGGACTTGATACAGAAAAACTAGAAATGAACTTATTTGCTATAAAAGACGGGGAAGTTTCTAACTTTGTAGATGGACCATTAAGTGATGCTAAAGAAAATTCTTTGCTTGGTATTGGTTTTAATGAAAATTCCTATATCGACCTTTGAATAGAAGGAGATAAAGTTAATTATAATACAAGTTATAAGTCAGATTCCGCTATGGACAAGGACTATTTTAACAAGACTTATTGGCTAGACCAAGCTGATATAAAAGATAAGGAATCAGCTATTCTCTTTGTTGGGATGTCCAAGGATGATAAGGATATTGATATAAAAAATATAACAAAAGAAGACCTTAAAAAAATGAGTGAGGAAGATAAAGACCTTAAGATTTTGGCCTTTGAACTTATACTAGATAAAAAAGAAAAGTAAATTCCTTATTTATAGGAGGGAAAAATGAAAAAGAGAAATATTTTATTAAGTCTACTTTTAATACTAATTTTAGGGGCTTGTAAGGTTGAAAGTCAAAATCCTGGAGAGGTTAAGCTTATAAAAGAAGATTTCGACCTTGACCTAAGGGATGGTTTTGATGGAGGAGATGTGGTTGATTTTGGAGCCAATGTTTACTCATTTAAGAGGCCTAAAGATGCAAAGCTTCGTCTAAAGCTAATAAGTTATGATAAGGGAAATGAAGATGATATTTTTGATATCGAGCTTCCAAAGATAGAAGAGGGTGAAAAGCTAGGGATAGCTATTACTTCAAATAACCTAAATCTTTATGCAATATCAGATAAAAAAATCTCTTCAATATCAGGAGCATACTTTGGAGATAGGATTTTCATAGATAAAAGAACAAATGCCTACACTTGGACTGATGGAGGAGTTCTTAAGGCGGATGAGCCTTTGAGCATATTTGAATCTTATTCAACAAATTCAAAAGATTTAACTGTTTCAAGTCAGTGGAAGGAAGAAATAAAATCTGGACTTAAAAAAGACTTATCAGGTTTGGTTTTAGAAGTTGAACTAGAAAGTGATGAAAAATAGCGGTAGATAAATATAGCAGAAAAATATTTAGCGCTTGACTCGTATTGGATTTTGAGAGTTCAAAAATGTATTATTTTTACAAGAAAGGACTTATTATGGAAATTTTAGGAAAAGTACTTTATTTAATAATGTTGATTGTTTTTGTGAGATTTTTCTATTTTGTTTTGAAAAAATCTTTTGAAAATAAAAACTCAACTACTATTAAAATTGCAAGCAGAGGTCTAGTATTTTTTATTTTTACCCTTGCGATAATAACCCTATTTGCTTATGCGATTTTTGCGACAGAAATGGGCGTGACTAAAAGATTTATAGCAGGCCTTATAGGTGGTTTTATTTCAATATATTTTGGCTTTATAGTTAAGAAATATATAAGAAAGGAAGCCTTATGATGTGGCTTATCTTTGGGATTTTGGCAATAATTTTTGCTATCCTAAATATATTTAATTTCAAAAAGAAATCTGATATCTTTAGATTTTTAAGCCTATCCTTCACAAGCTTTACAGTTTGTGCTTTTTATGCTGATGGGGCAAGTAGAGTTATTATAGAAGACTGGGCAGGACTTATGGATACCATGCCAACCATTTCTAAGGCTCTTTGGTTATGTGTAGGCCTTTCAATTTTAATAAATTCAATTTCCCTAATAAAATCTCATAGAAAAAAATAAGGAAATTAAAAGGCAGCTTAAATAAATTAAGCTGTCTTTTAGATTTTAAAGGCCATCCTTATTATTCCAAAAATTAAAAGATGGACTGGGTAAAATAGGTAATTAAATATTTTATTTTGTTTGCCTTTTTCTCCATTATATAAAAGTACGGTTGCAAAACCGAGGATGGCGTAGATTTCCTTGATGATTACTAGGTAGGAAAGAACTGATGCTAGGATTCTTTTATCATAGAAAACATAATATAGGTAGATGGTTATAATGGCATAATACTCATAGTCTGATGAGATTAGCATAGATCCTAGACATGACAGAGCTACAAGAATTAGCGATACGATGACCCAAAGTGGTCTATTTTTTATGCTTTCTTTTAGCCTATCAATTACCATTATGGTAAAAAGTCCTAGGGCAAGACCCCAGAGAATATTTTGTGACCAGGTATTTACAAACTCAGCTGATTGGAACATATCGTAAGGGATTTCTGAAATCACCGCAAAAATTAAGAGATTCCTTAAATATTTCCAGCGTGATTTAGTCTTGAAAAATCCTTCCACTATCATGAAGGCAAAGATTGGAAAGGCAATCCTACCTAGGATGTCAAAGATAGTTGTAAGAATAACTAGGGGACCAGACCCTGTCAAAAATGGTGTTATAATTGCTTTATTAAAATGGTCTATAAACATTGAAGCGAAGGCTATATATTTAAGCTGGGCTCCATCTATTAATTTAAATTTTTCGATTTTTTCCATAAATTCTCCTTTTAGATTATTTGAAGATTTTATCCTAAGAGTATAAAAATTGCAAATTTTTTGTGAAAAAAATCTCCGGTTAGAAAGACTAACCGGAGAAAATTATTTTTATAGCTTATTTATTTTTTTCTATTGCGGCTTGAGCTGCTGCAAGTTTAGCTATTGGAATTCTGAATGGTGAGCATGATACATAGTCAAGACCTACATTGTATAGGTATTTAACTGTATTTGGTTCTCCACCGTGTTCACCACAGATACCAAGGTGTAGGTCAGGATTTGCTTTTGATCCTTTTTCTACAGCTGTTTCTACTAAGAAGCCAACGCCTTTTTGATCTAGTACTTGGAATGGATCCTTTTCTAGGATATCTTTTTCGATGTAAGCTGGTAGGAATTTACCTGCGTCATCTCTTGATAGACCGAAGGTCATTTGTGTAAGGTCGTTTGTACCGAAGCTGAAGAAGTCTGTGATTTGAGCTATTTCATCAGCTGTTATAGCTGCTCTTGGGATTTCAATCATTGTACCTAGTAGGTATTTGATTTCCATACCTTGTTCTTCAAATACTTTTTCAATTTCTTTTACAACTATATCTTTTACGTAAGCTAGTTCGTGTACATCTGATGAAAGTGGGATCATGATTTCTGGAACTACTTTTATGCCTTCTTTATTTAGTCTAATAGCTGCTTGCATGATTGCTCTTGCTTGCATTCTTGAGATTTCTGGATAGATTACACCAAGTCTTAGGCCTCTGAAACCTAGCATTGGGTTTACTTCTTGAAGTTCAGAAATTCTTTCGTGAATTCTTGCTGGTTGCATCTTTAATTCTAGGGCAAGGTCAGCGATTTCTTTTTCTCCCTTTGGTAGGAATTCGTGAAGTGGTGGGTCAAGAAGTCTAACAGTTACTGGTCTTTCTTCCATTAGTTTGTAGATTTGATAGAAGTCTTCTTCTTGCATTGGAAGGATTTTATCTAGGGCTGCTTGTCTTGTTTCAAGATCAGAAGCTAGAATCATCTTTCTAACTTGGAAGATTCTATCATCAGCAAAGAACATATGTTCTGTTCTACATAGACCTATACCTTCAGCGCCAAATTCTAGAGCTTGTTTTGCATCTCTTGGTGTATCGGCATTTGTTCTAACTTTCATATCTCTATATTTATCTACCCATTCCATGAATGTTCCAAATGCTCCGTGCATTTGTGGTGGTTGGGTCTCAAGAGTTCCTGCATAGATTGCACCTGTTGAACCATCTATTGAAATTGTATCTTGATCTGTTAAAACTACATCGCCTACTCTTAGGGTATGTTCAAGTTCGTTTACGTGGATATCTGAAGCACCAGATACACAGCATTTACCCATACCTCTTGCTACTACTGCAGCGTGTGATGTCATACCGCCTCTTGCTGTAAGGATACCAACTGCTGATACCATACCTTCTAGGTCTTCTGGGCTTGTTTCTTCACGAACAAGGATTACTGTTTCACCATCTTTGGCTCTTTTTGCTGCTTCTGGGGCAGAGAAAGCTATCTTACCTACTGCTGCTCCTGGAGATGCTGCAAGACCTACTGTTAGGGCTTCAGACTTATCTATAGCTGCTTGAGTGAAGGTAGGGTGGAGAAGTCCGTCTAAGTCTTGTGGGTTAACTCTTAATAGGGCTTCTTTTTCGTCAACTAAGCCTTCTTCTACCATATCAACAGCTACTTGGACAGCTGCTTGGGCAGTTCTTTTACCATTTCTAGTTTGTAATAAATAGAGTTTACCATCTTGGATAGTAAATTCCATATCTTGCATGTCTTTGTAATGTTTCTCAAGAGTTTGAGCTGTGTTTGCAAATTCTTCATATACTTCAGGCATTAAGTCTTTTAGATGGCTGATTGGTTCTGGAGTACGAACACCTGCAACAACGTCTTCACCTTGAGCGTTCATTAGGTATTCACCATATAGAACGTTTTCTCCTGTAGCTGGGTTTCTAGAGAAGGCTACACCAGTACCGCTTGTTTCGCCCATGTTACCAAATACCATTGATTGAACGTTAACAGCTGTACCCATTTTATCATCAATTTCGTTTAATTTTCTGTAAAGGATTGCCCTGTCGTTATTCCATGATGAAAATACTGCAGCAATAGCAAGGTCTAATTGTTTTCTAGGTTCTTGTGGGAATTCTTCGCCAGCAAGATCTTTATAAACTACTTTATATTTATCAACTACATCTACAAAATCTTCAGCTGTAAGGTCATGGTCAGTTGCAACGCCTTTTTCATTTTTCTTGGCTGTTAGAACTTCTTCAAATTTATTTTTATCAAGTCCCATTGCAACATCAGCAAACATTTGAATAAATCTTCTATAAGAGTCGTAAGCAAATCTTCTGTTTTGAGTTTTATTTTCAAGACCCTTAACAGCAACATCATTAAGACCTAAGTTTAGGATAGTATCCATCATACCTGGCATTGATATAGGTGCACCAGATCTAACTGATACTAGAAGAGGATCTTCGTTATTACCAAAAGTTTTGCCATTGTGTTTTTCTAGGTCTTTAATATGTTCAGTAATTTCAGCATTTAATTCATCCCAAAGCTTTTTATCTTCTTTGTAATATCTGATACATGCTTCAGTTGTTACTGAGAAACCATAAGGAACATTGATTCCCATGTTGGTCATTTCTGCAAGGTTTGCTCCCTTACCGCCTAGAAGGCTTCTCATTGATTTGTCGCCTTCATCGAAGTTATAAACGTATTTTGTGCTCATAATTTTTCCCTTTCTTTATTTTGATTTAAATAATCAATTATAAGTTCCGAAGTTTCTTCTATAGATCTGTAAGTGACATCGATTATCGTACATCCCAAATCATTCATTAATTCAAGTGCGTAATCGATCTCATTTTTGATACGCTCCTTAGAAGAGTAGAGAGAGTCTACTGAAAGATTGAGTGATTTTAGCCTTTCTTCTCTGATTTTTTTAAGTACATCCTTGTCAATAGTAAGACCGAAAATTTTGCTTGGGTCAATTTCAAAAAGTGCCTGCGGTACTTTTGAATCTATTAGCAAGGGGATGTTACTAACTTTGTATCCCTTACTAGCCATATACATGGATAGGGGAGTTTTTGAAGATCTTGAAACTCCTATGATTGCTATGTCGCAATGTTCAAGGCCCCTAAAATCTTGGCCATCATCATATTTTATGGCAAAATCTAGGGCATCCATCCTTCTAGAATGGAGAAATTCTGTAGGGTCAATGAAATTTGTTTCTTCGTGAGGGTTTTCACCAAGAATCTTAGCCATGGAATTAATCGAATAATCCATAAGTTCAATGCTGTTGATTTCATTAGCCTTGCAGAAATTTTTGACATAGGCATTCATCTTAGAGTCTCTAAAAGAGTGATAAATTATTGAATTTTTTGATCTCTTAATTACACCTAGTATACCATTTAGCTTTGTTAAGTTATTGAGATTGTCAAATATTTCTATTTTATATTTGGCATCAAAATGACTCATGGTGTTATGAACTATGTCCTTTAGTAGATAAGCACCGCCATCTGATATAAGGTAAATTTTTAAATCCATAACTACTCCTACACCAAGACTCTAAATATATTATAACAAAAAAAATCAAATAATGAAAATATTTTCATCAATTCTGAAAATTTTTATTGATATATATTAAATTATATTCATTTTAATAGATTTGTCTAGTTTAATTTTAGATAAAAATTAATTTACCGTAAGAAAGCCATCGTTTTCATAAAATAGATTTTCCTAGAAGGTCTAGATATTGACATTTTGGCAAAGATAAATATAATAAGACTATTAAATCGAATATTAACAATGAAAAAGGAGTAGTCTAGAAAGAAGCATAGAGAGAAGATGGTTGGTGAAAATCTTACTTGGGACTAGACGAAGGTTGTTTTCGTACATGTTAATGTAGCATGCATATATGCAAGAGAGAGTCTTTTTATAAAGAAATTTAGGTGGTAACGCGATAATTCGTCCTATTAAGCGCTACCGCCTTTTTATATTGAAAGGAGAAATGATGGATACTAAATATAATCCACAGGATTTTGAAAAGAAAATTTACCAAAAATGGGAAAATAATGGATATTTTAAGGCAAAGGTAAATCCAGACAAAAAGCCATTTACAATTGTTATGCCACCACCAAATGTTACAGGTCAACTTCACCTTGGTCATGCCCTAAACAATACCCTACAAGATATCATAATTAGATATAAGAGGCTTGCAGGATTTGAAGCTTTATGGATACCAGGAACAGACCATGCATCTATATCTACAGAGGCAAAGGTAGTTGGTAAAATTGCCGCTGATGGAAAAACAAAGGCTGATCTTGGAAGAGCTGGATTTTTGGAAGAAGCCTGGGACTGGACTCATAAGTATGGTGGCACAATCAAAAAGCAACTTAGAACTATAGGTGTTTCTTGCGATTGGGATCACGATTCCTTTACAATGGATGAAAACCTCACAAGAGCTGTAAAAAGAGTTTTCAAGAAGATGTATGATGATGGCCTAATTTATAGGGGCAATAGGATTGTAAACTGGGACCCAATGGCAGAAACTGCTATCTCTGATGCAGAAGTTTACCACAAGGATCAAAAGGGCAAGCTTTGGTATATCAAATACCACTATGAAGATTCCGATGATTTTATAACAATAGCTACAACCCGTCCAGAGACTATGCTTGGTGACCTTGCTGTAGCAGTAAACCCAGAAGATGATCGTTTTAAGGATAAGATTGGCAAAAATTTAATCTTACCACTTGTAGGTCGTAAGATTCCTATAATTGCAGATTCCTACGTAGATATGGAATATGGTACAGGTTGTGTAAAAATCACCCCATCCCATGACCCTAACGACTTTGAAGTAGGTGCTCGTCACGACCTTGGCCAATGTGTAGTCCTTGATTCCAAAGCCCACATAGTAGATGGCTATGGCAGATATTCTGGCATGGATAGATATGAGGCGAGAAAAGCAATGCTTGCTGATCTTGAAAAAGAAGGCCTCCTTGTAAAAATAGAAGAGATTGACCACGCTGTAGGCTATTCTGAAAGAACAGATGTTGTAATAGAGCCACTTATTTCTAAACAATGGTTTGTAAAGATGGATGGCTTTGCAAAAATTTGTATAGATGCCTACAATGATGGCGAATTAAAACTAATTCCTGACAACCTATCCAAAACTTACATGAACTGGCTAGAAAATATTAGAGATTGGACAATCTCACGTCAATTATGGTGGGGTCACAGACTTCCAGTATTTTATACAGAAGATGGAGAAGTCATAGTATCAGAAGAAATGCCAGATGAAAATGGCATGCTAGAGGGTAAAAAAGTCACCCAAGATGAAGATACACTTGATACCTGGTTCTCATCAGCCCTTTGGCCATTTGCAACCCTTGGTTGGCCAGAAGAAAACGAAGAATTTGACTATTTCTTCCCAACAGATATTTTAATCACAGGTTATGACATAATATTCTTCTGGGTAATAAGAATGGTATTTGCTTCCCTTTATACAACAGGAAAGGTTCCATTTTCTCACGTATTATTTACAGGTCTAATTAGAGATAGTCAAGGTAGAAAGATGAGTAAGTCATTAGGAAATGGTGTAGACCCAATAGATGTAGTTGAAAAATTTGGTGCAGATGCCCTAAGATTTACCCTAATTACAGGCAACTCTCCAGGAAACGATATGAGATATGATGAGGATAAGCTCCTTGCTTCTAGAAACTTTGCCAATAAATTATGGAATGCATCAAGATTTGTCCTAATGAACATAGATGAAAATGACAAGCTTGATGAAAACTTCGGCGACCTATCCCTAGAGGATGAATGGATTCTAAAGAGATTAAATCAAGTA
This sequence comes from uncultured Anaerococcus sp., assembly GCF_963512375.1. Lineage (NCBI taxonomy): Bacteria > Bacillati > Bacillota > Tissierellia > Tissierellales > Peptoniphilaceae > Anaerococcus > uncultured Anaerococcus sp. The sequence goes on along the minus strand of NZ_CAUPMI010000001.1, from coordinate 185,386 downwards.
ATAGAAGATGTATCTAAAAACCTAGACAAGTATGAAATAGGTCTTGCAGCAGACAGGATAGAGGATTTTATCTGGAATGAATACTGCGATTGGTATATAGAATTTGCAAAAATTAGACTATATGGCGACGATTCTGAAGAAAAATTACAAGTTAAGAAAGTTCTACTTTACGTTCTTAAAAATATGCTCATCCTTCTTCATCCATTCATGCCATTTATAACAGAAGAAATCTATTCAGCACTTCCAAACAAAGATGACATGCTAATTGTAGAAAAATGGCCAGAAATAAGAGAAGAATATAACTTTGTAGATGAGGAAAAGAATGTAAACTCAGTAATAAAGGCAATAACAGCCATAAGAAACCAAAGGGCAAGCCTAAATGTACCTGCAAAAACCAAACAAAAGCTTACAATTCTAGCAGAAAATGAAGCGAATAAGGCCCTAATCGAAAAGATTAAAGCCCAATTTATAAACCTAGCAAGCGCAAGCGAGGTAGAAGTAGAAAATAAGGCTGACTATAAAATTGAAGATGATGGTATGGTTAAGCTTGTCTTTAACGAATTTTCTGTATATATGTCCTTAGATGAACTTATGGACTATAACAAGGAAAGAGCTCGTCTAAAAGATGAAATTAAAAAGCTAGAAAGTGAAATAAAAAGAGCAGAAGGCAAGCTTTCAAACAAGGGCTTTGTAGATAAGGCACCAGAGGCAGTAGTAAATAAGGAAAGAGAAAAACTTGAAGGCTACAAAGACCTCCTTCAAAAAACAAAAGAAAGCCTAGAAGAAATTAAGGATAAGTAATGTACGGTGAGTTTGCCTATATTTATGACAAATTATCATTTGATATAGAATATGAAAAGTATGCTAATAATATCAAAAAATTAATAAAAGAATATGGGATAGAAAAGGAGAGGATGCTGGAGCTAGCTTGTGGCTCTGGCATGCTTACTAATCATTTTTTTGATGATTTTAAAGAAATTGATGCCCTAGATTTGTCAAGTGAAATGCTAGATTGCTTTGCAGGCAAATATGACAATGACAAGGTAAATCTAATCTATTATGATATGGTTGACTTTGAAAATCCCAAGGCTTACGACCTAATAGTAATACTTCTAGATTCCATAAACTATGTGATAGATCCAAAAGATTTAGAAAAGCTATTTAAAAATTGCTATGAGAACCTAAAAGATGGAGGCCTTCTAATTTTTGATATAAATTCAGAAATGAAGATGAGGGAAATCTTTGGGTCAAACTGCTTTGTCTATGAGTATGAAGATATCTTCTACACTTGGGATAATTATATGGAAGATAACCTAGTAGATATGGAACTTAATTTTTTTGTGGAAAATCCAGATGGGACCTACAAGAGAATAAGGGAATACCAATGTGAAAGAGTCTATAGCATAGATTTCATGGAAGATTTGGCCAAAAAATCAGGATTTATTGACCTACAAATATTTGATGAAGATACATTTGAAAATGTAGATGAAGATACTTTAAGGGTCTTATTTGCAGCAAGAAAGGTGTGAAAATGAGTATAGGTGTAGTTAAATTTTTTGATAATAAAAAAGGTTTCGGCTTTATAAAATGGGCTGGAGAAGATATATTCGTCCATTTTTCAGATATAATAACAGATGAAGAATTTAAAAGGCTAGATGCAGGCGATAATGTAGAATTTGAAAAAGTAGAAGCCCCAAGAGGGCCTCAAGCCATAAAAGTTAAAAAGTTATAAAATTTCCTCTTTTGAGGGAATTTTTTTATGTTAATAAAAATAAATTGAAATAAAACTTATAATTGATTAACAGGATAAACTATGTTATTATAGAAACATAAGAAAGGAAAAATTATGGATTTTTTAGATGGTGTTTTTTCTAAGGTAAGTAAGGCATCTAACAAGGTTAGCGAGTCTGCAAAAACAAAATTAGAAGAAAGTAAACTTAGAAAAGAATATAAAAATTTAGAAGAAGAGATGAATGAGGCCCTAAGATTATTAGGGTGTGAGGTCTATGATAGGTTGGAAAAAGGCGAAAGTCTACCTGATTTTAAGGAAGATAGGGAAAATATAAAATCCCTATATGAAAAACTTACAAGTTTAAATAGTCAAATAAACATTTTAACTAGTGCCACTAGGAAATGTCCTAATTGTGGGGCAATTTATGAAGCGAATTCAAATTTTTGCCCAATATGTGGCCAGAAGAGAGAAGTAGATGGATAAATATTTCTTAAAAGAAAAATGTCCTCAGTGCTCTCATAATTTAAAGATAGGCTATAAGTATTGCCCCAATTGTGGAATATTGGTTTCTAACGATGGACCGAGAGTAAAGAGAACATCATTTATAGGCAAAAAAGATTTGACAAAAGAAGACATTCCTCTAGCAAATACCTTGATAAATATATATGATAGTTTTAGCAAAAGCATCAATGCTTCAGATAAAATCCTAAATGCTGATATCTATCCTCTCATAGTCAAAATTGATGAAGAAGTTGAAATTTTAAAATTTAATAAGGAAATACTTTTAGGAGATGGATCGATTTTGGCAAATGATTATAAGGGTTATTATTTTAAAGGCAATCCTAATTCAAATTTATTTGTAAATAAGAAGCTTCTAGATCCTAATAAGAAATATTATCTTTTAAATAATGACCTAATTGAAGTAAATGGTATAAGTTTTATTTATACGATTTTAGACCAGGAAAATGTGGCATGGAACAAAGAGCCTCTTGGTGAAGATTTTTCAATAGATGTGGACTTTATAAGTTTTAAAAATGAAAGATTATATATAAAACCGTCTCCTAATGGGCTTTATTTAAATAATAAAAAGATTTATGATGAAATTATTTTCAATAATAATGATTACCTCATAGATAAGTCTAGGATGTTTATCCTAAAGGATAATTATTTATTTTATCAAAACGAACTTGAAGATTATCAGAAAAAATCTAAGGCTATATTTGCGGTGAATATAAGTAAGGATGACTTCTTGGATGTAGATATCAAAGAAAAAGTTGTAATGACAGAAAATGGGCCTAAAACTTTACTTAAGGATATAAAATTTAAGGCAAAACCAGGAGAGCTTATCCTAGTTTTAGGATCATCAGGTGCTGGTAAATCTACTCTTTTTAAAGAGTTTTTGAATGAAGATAATGCAAATTCATCTATAAGTATTGGAAATATAGATTTTGCTAGAAATTTCAATTTGGTTAAGAGAATGGTTTCAACTGTACCGCAGTTTGATCTATCAAGGGATAATGACACTGTTTTTATGACCCTTAAAAATTCTGGAGAATTAAAGCTTCCTAGAGATTTTACAAAGGATGAGAATTTATTAAATGATTATGTCTTAGAAATACTTCAAATGATGAACCTAGATAAAATCAAGGATTCTCTTGTTAGAGATTTATCAGGGGGAGAGAGAAAAAGATTATCGATAGCCAGTGAATATATCTCATCTCCTGTTGTATTTTTACTTGATGAGCCAGATTCTGGTCTAGATGGCTATAATGCTAGGTCTATCATGGCTAATCTAAGGACAATTGCAGATAATGATAAGATAATCATGCTAATATCTCATAGTCCGGATAGGGCTATTGAATTATTTGATAAGATATTAGTTTTAGGTAAGAGCCAAAGTGAAAATTGCGGCAAGCTTGCCTTTTATGGTAGCCCTAAAGAAGCGATGGAGTTTTTTGACACAAAAAATATTGAGACAATAGTTGATAGGCTCTTAGAAGATACAGATTATTATATAGATAAATTTAGAGAAGGGGGAGAAAGTGAATTACCTATCTAAGAAAGAACAGATAAAAGTATATTTAGGAAAATTAATTAGAGATTTTAAAAACAAGTCAAAGCTTATAATCCTACTAGGAGCAATTACAACTCCAGCCATAGTTAGGATAGTTACAGGAGAAGATAGCTTCCTTACCACATCATCTGATGCGGGTACTGCTGTTTTTATCCTAGCTTGTGCTTGCTTATGGCTTGGAATATTTAATTCTATTACTTCAATTTGTAAGGAAAGAGATATTATAAAACATGAATATAGGGAAGGCCTTGATATAAAATCTTATATCGCAAGCCACATGATATTTGGTCTTTTGATATGTTTGATAGAAGCGGTGATAATAACGATTTTACTTACAATTTTTTACCGCCAAAACATCGAAAACTATTTTGTCCTTGTTGGCTTGTTTATAAGTTTTTTCCTAATTATTTATGCAGCTAATGCACTGGGAATTCTTATTTCTGCGGCAGTTAAAAATACGGAAATTGCAATGACAGCCATGCCATTTGTTTTGTTAATTCAACTTGTTTTAGCAGGAAATATTAAGCTTGAAAAATTATACCTACAAGCTATATCATGCCTTATGATAAGTAAAAATGGCTATGATGCAATCTTAAGATTGACAGGTTTTACTGAAAGGCCGGGTTCATTTCCAGGAGTAGGTAAATTTATAGACTATAGTAATGTAAGTCATTTTATAGTTTGTTGGCTCATGCTCATTGCCCTATCAGCTTTAAGCGGATATTTGGCGGGAGTAGTTTTAGAAAAAAATATAAACAAATAAGGTCTTGCTTTGGCAAGACCTTTTATTTTACTAAATTATAATCGTATAAATCTACTCCAGGAGCAAGGGTTAAATTCTTATAACCTAAGTATTCTAAGATAGCTAGGGCCCTTCCTGCTCTGCCATTTGTTCTGCAATGGATAACTAGTTTTTCATCCTTATCAAACTTATTTATATAATCCATTATTTTATCAAGGGGCATATTTATAGAATTTTTGATGTGACCATTTTTATACTCTTCTTCACTTCTTACATCTATTATCTTATAGGAAGCATCAAGTTTTAAGAGGTTATCACCAGATATTTCTTTTATAGTCATAGAATCTCCTTTTTTGTTTTATTATACTTCAAAAATATTTTTCCTAATTTTGTTTAAAAATAGACTGTTTTTGGTAAAAGTATATAGAGGTGAATTATGAAAATTTTATTAACAGGCTTTGATGCCTTTGGGGAGGAAAAAATAAATCCTGCTAGCCTTGTCTTAGAAAAAATTCCAGAAAAGTTAGATGGGGCTGATCTTTATAAAGAGCTTATCCCTACGGTTTTTGGAAAATCGGCAAGTATAATTGAAGAAAAAATCAAAGAAATAAAGCCAGATATTATTATTTCACTAGGCCAAGCAGGTGGTAGAAGCCATATCACAGTAGAAAGAGTTGCTATTAATATCGATGATGCTTCGATAGATGATAATGAAGGAAATAGGCCAGTTGACAGGAAAATTCGTGAAGATGGAGCGCCAGCTTACTTTGCGACAATTCCTATTAAGGCAATAATAAATAAACTAAAAGAAGAAAAAATTCCTGCAGCTATATCAAATACAGCAGGAACCTATGTTTGCAACCATGTGATGTATCAAGACTTGTATTTGGCTAGTAAATATAAAAATATTAGGGCAGGCTTTATCCACCTACCTTTCTTACCAGACCAAGTTATTGAAAAAAATGGCATAGCTTCTATGGAGTTGGCAACTATGGTAAGGGCAATAGAAATAGCCATTCATACAAGCATTGAATATTATGATAAAGATGATTTAAAGATAGCTCAAGGAAGGACCCATTGATATGAAGATATTTTTTATAATATTAATAATTCTCATAATTCCTCAACTTTATTATTTGAGGAAAGAAGGTTTTTATAAGTCCCTAGCTATGACCAGCAAATATTTTAAGAGACTTACCATAAGTGAAGATAAAAACCATGAAGAACTATACTTAACAAATACAGATGGCAATGATATATTTGTAAAAATTTATAAGACTGAGAAGCCAAAGGGTCTTGTCCAATTGGTCCACGGCATGAGTGAGCACGGGGGAAATTATGATGACTTTGCAAACTTTTTGGCAGACAATGGCTATATAGTAGCAATTGCAGACCATAGAGGTCATGGAAGATCAATTTCAAATGCCTATCCAAATGGTTTCATGCAAAGGGCAGAAGAGCTTATAGATGACCAGGCAATGCTAAGTAAGTACCTAAAAGCTACTTATCCTGACAAGAAGCTATTTATGCTGGGCCATTCCATGGGATCTATGATTGCAAGACTGTATTTACGTAAAAATGATAAATTAATCGATAAATTAATCCTTACAGGAACAGTGCCAGGCAATGCCTTTGCTCCAGTTGGAGTATTTTTCTTAAATATATTGTGCTTTTATTTTGGAGATAAGCATGAAAGTCAAATCATTGACTACATAGTAGGGGCAGGTAAGGGGATTGATTTTATTTCTTTTAATGAAGAAAATATAAAAAATAAAGAAAATGATCCGATGAGGATTTTCAAATTCAAGTTAGGATATTCAAGGACCCTTATAGAATTAAACCAAAAATTAACAAGGTCAAGGACTTATGAGCTTGCCAATCCAAATCTTAAGATTTATAACCTAGTGGGCGAGAGCGACCCTATTACCAAAGGAGAGAAGGGAATTAAATCAAGCCTTACTTTTCTTGAAGAACTTGGCTATAAGAATATTAATTCAAAAGCCTATAAGGATATGAAGCACGAAATCCTAAATGAAACTGACAAAGAGATTGTTTATGAGGATATACTAAATATTTTAGATGATAAGGATAATTTAATTGTATTTTAAAAAATATAAATTATAATAAATAAAAACACAAGGAGTTTAAAATGAAAAAAACCACTAAAGTTATGGCCCTATCTTTACTTATGGCAACAAGTTTTGGTGCACTTAACCTAGCAAGTAGTCAAAATAATATTGCTTATGCTTCTAGCGATTTAAACCTAGGTATCTCTACCAAAAATTTCCCTTCCCTAAGCGCTACAGTGCGCTTAAAACAAGATGAGGCCCATAAAAATGCAACACTTGCTGCTATCAGACAAATAAGATCTGATATGTGGGATGAAAATGTGCCTTTTACTGGAGGAAATTCTAATAAATCTAATCAAAAATTAAGAGATTACCTAAAAACTAAGGGGATAAATTCAAAGGAAGCCTACCTAAACTCAATAAATTGGTCCCAAGATTTAGAAAAAATTGCCATCCAAAGGGCAACTGAGGTTGGCCTTACAGATGCCAAAGGTCACGTAAGAGCTGATGGCAGTGATTATTCTGCAGCTAGTCTTCCTAATGGCGCAAGGACAAATGCTGAAATAATTGCTTATAATTCAGGAGCTTTTAGCCCACAAGGTGCAATAAACCAATGGGCATATATGAAAAGAAGTGACTACAATAATAGGAGTGAATATCAACTACTTATAGATGCTAATGGCGTTTATAACAACGGAAATGCCCACCTTTATATACTCCTAGATCCAAGCTATCAATATTTCGGCCTTGCTTTAGTTCCTGGAGCAGATTATTACTATGCTTTGGCTGAATTTGGTAATAGTGCCAAATCTGGGACTGGTGCGACAGGACTAGTCGGTGATTACACAGTTAACTTTGGTAAACAAGTTCCAGCAAAAGTTACTAAGAATAAAAAGTCTAAAGCAGAAATTAAAAAAGATTTAGAAGCGGCAATTAATAAAAATAGAGAGACCTTAAGTGCAGCTAAGTATCTAATCAAAAACACACCAAACACAGTAGCAAAGGTTAGGGGAGAACTTGATAAGTTGATGGAAACTTCTGAACAGTTAATCCAAAAGGGTGAAAAACTTCTTCAAAACTTATAGGAAAATGGATAAAAATTAGATTTATAATAATTAACCCGCTAGATCTTGCTATTTAAAGAATTTATATAAGAGGTAAATTATTATAAGAAGAGTAAAAGAATAGGGGTTATTATGGAAAAATTAATTACAAAATTACCTTTAGCCAATGTAGAATCAATTACATCCATTAATGGTGGAGATGTAAATGAGACCTACAAGCTAAGGGCAGATGGAAAAAATTATTTTTTAAAAGTACAAAAAAATAGCGATGAATCATTCTTTGATGGTGAGAAAAAAGGACTTGAGATATTTGAAAGAGAAGGAATAAATGCTCCAAGAGTCCTTGCTAGTGGATCAAATGATGACAGTGGCTTTATGCTTTTAACCTACCATAAGGAAGATACTATGGGCAGTCAAGAAGATTTGGCAAAACTTATTGCCAAAATTCACACCATAGAAAGCCCAAATGGCAAATTTGGCTTTGATTATCCTTATAGGGGAGCAGGTTCTACCTTTTCGAACGAATATAGGGATACTTGGAAGGAAGTTTTCCTTAATCAAAGGATGGATAAGCTTAGAGATGAGCTAGCTTCAAGTCTTTTATGGGATAAAAAAGACCTTGAAAGATATGACCAGGTAAGAAAAGTTATAGAAAAGGAACTTGATAGTCACAAATCAAGGCCAGTCCTCCTTCATGGAGACCTTTGGGCAGGTAATTTCATGTTTGATGAAAACCAAGCTCCATTAGTATTTGACCCAAATCCTCTATACGGTGACCGTGAGTTTGATATTGGGATTTCAACAGTATTCGGTGGTTTTGGCAAGATTTTCTACAAGGCCTACAGGGATGAGCTGCCTCTATACGTAGGTTGGGAAAAAAGAATAAACTTCTATAGACTCTACCTACTAATGGTCCACCTCTTAAAATTTGGACCAGTTTATGATTCATCAGTAAATGATGTCATGAAAAATATATTAAATTAAGTGCTTCGGCACTTTTTTTATTGCTTAACTTTATATCCCCTAAGAGTATAATGATTAGTAAGCTAGAAATGGGGGAAGCTATGGATGATATTAAGGCTTTGATAGAAGGTTTGCTTGAAGATCTTGGAGCTAGGGATAAGAAAAAGATAAATAGAAAAGTAAATACTAAAAATCTTAAGGCAAATATAAATATTGACTTAGAAAATAAGTCTGACGATTATTATCTTTCCAAATTAAGGATAAGAAATGCAAATATAAATTTGCCAGACCAAGTCAAGAAAGAATCTATCAACTTGTATTTAAATTTGATAAAAGTAGGCCTAGCTGGCAAGAAAATTCTTTCAAATGACTTATATAATCAAATTTATCTGCTATCAAGAGATTATGTCAATTCTTTTTATGATCCTAACTTTGAAAAGAAAACCCAATCTATCTATGAAAACTTAGGGACCTTTTTAGATAAGGATACAATAAAGATCTTAAGAGATACAGCCAAGGATTTTATAAAAAATATTCCAAGAGCAAATGAAAAAACTATAGCTTTCTATGACCTAACAGCTAACGGCAAGCAGAAGGTATTTTGGGACGAGGATGGGTCTTTAAGGGAAAAATATAAGTTTGACATTGACCAGGAAAGGGCAATCGAATCAATAAGCAAAAGGTCTAATATTCTTTGGGATAATGAAGATTTAAAAAATCTTACCATGAATTTATTTCTAAAGAGCCTAAAAATAGTATTTGATGATGAAAATATTAATACCGACCTTTTAGTGGCCTACCAAAAACCTTACACCCTCTCAAAAAAGCTCTTAGATGCCCTCCTAATAATAAGCGAAGCAAATGTTAGAAGTATTTTTGTATTTTTATCAGAAATCCAAAGCCAAGGTGCTATTGACTTACTTTTAGAAAATGGGGCTTCAGATATCTTGAACATCTTTATGGATTACCAAAGGTCGGCTCTTTTTGATTTGAAAGATAAGGAGATAAGTGGGATTTACCTTAAATATTTTAAGGAAAATCCAGCTAAGCTTACTGAATTTACCAGATATATAGAATCCTTAGATATTGATAGACAGATAGGAATTCTAGAAAATTTTAGTAAAGAGCAAAATTTTAATCAAATTCTAAATGCCCTTCTAAAATCAAAGGATCCAAGCCTTAGAATAATAGCCTTATATCATATTTACAAAAGTAAAGTAAATAAAAAAGCCCACGATAAAATTTTATTTAAAGTCATAAAAGAAGAAAATTACGAGTTTTTCCTAGACCTTGTAAAGGAAAATAATATCGATATAGGTCTTATTTCTGAAATTTTAGACCTTGATAAAATTAAGCCTAAAAGGATAAGTCTTGATGATAAAAAAATTGCTAGATCTAGAAAGGCCCTAAGGTCTACTGTAGAAACTATAAGTCAATTTGTAGGAGAAGAAGAAAATATTGAAGCAAGTGAGCCTTTGCCTGAAAAAGAAGAGCCTAAGGAAAAGAATTTATCAGAAGCAAGTAGAAATTTTCTAAAACTCTTAATAGAAAAGGGATCTCTTGCAGAAGATGAGGTAAAAAGAATTGCCCAAGACCAAGGCTTGTTTTTAAATATCTTTATTAAACAAGTAAATGACGAACTTTATGATTTTGTAAATGACCAAACTATAAGAATAGAAGATGGAAATGTGTTAATAGATGAATTTTACCTAAATATGGTGGAGGAGTATATAAGATGAGAAAAATCAACCCTAAAGAAGCAAACTCGATTATAAAAAGCCTAGAAGCAGGTGTGGTGCCAGATATTGGCATAGGTCACTTGCTTGTGGGAAGGAAGGTAGAAGTAGAAGAGATAATCAAAATCTTAGAAAATATTGAAAATGGCGATTCAGATCTTAGGTTTTGGGTGGGTGATTTTGGATCTGGTAAATCTTTTATGCTCAAGACAATCGAAAACCTGGCCTTATCTAATAATTTTATAGTATCAACCATTGACCTTAACCCATCAAGAAGGTTCTATGCCACTGATAGGAAGGCTGTTGGCCTGTATCAAGCTATAATTGAAAATATAAAGACAAAGACCAAAAGAGAAGGAAACGTTATAGAAGCTATAATTGAAGAGTGGATCTCAAATATTTTTATGAAGCTTGCCCAGGATTATTCCTATGATATGAAAGATTTGATGGCTGGCCAATATCAGGATAAGGTCAAAGGAGAAATTTTAGATATCCTTGCAAATTTCAAATCAGTAGGCCTTTCTTATGAGCTAGGCCAAGCTCTTTGCAAATATTATGAGGGCTTTGTAGCTGATAATAGGCTTTTAAAACTTGAGGCTATTAGATGGATTAGGGGTGATATTTCCACAAAGACTGAGGCAAAAAAAGAGCTTGGCATAAATGAAATAATAAATGATGATAATTATTTTGAAGCTATTAAAAACCTGGCAGAGCTTTTTGCAGAAATTGGCTATAAGGGTTTTGTGATAAACTTTGATGAGGCAGTCAACCTCTACAAGTTACCACATGCTACAACTCGTGAAAGAAATTATGAGAGAATCTTAAATATTTTTAACGAAACAAAATCAAACCTAGCCAAGCACTTATTTATTAATTTTGGGGCGACTAGAAAGACAGTCTTTGATGAAAGTAGGGGGCTTGCTTCTTATGGAGCTTTAAAAGGAAGGCTTGGAAATGAGGCATCAATGGATGATAGGCTTGTAAATACCAATAAAACTGTCCTTGGCCTTAGGGTCTTGACTGAAGAAGAAATCTATACACTTTTAGAAAACCTAGTCGATATCTACAACACCCACTATAAAAGCGAGATTAATCTAAGCCATGACCAGATTGTGACCTATATGGAGGGCCAATTAAATAGGCCGGGAGCTGACGAATTTCTAACCCCAAGATCAGTTATCAAGGATTTTATAGAAATACTTGATATAAAAAGGCAAAACCAAGATGTCGATATTAATCAAATACTTGCCAACAAATTTGGAAGCCAAGTGGCAGTTTTCAAAGACCCAGACAATCTAGATGATGAGATCGAAATAATATGACAAATGCCTTTGACCTATTAAATAGGGATATGAAAAAATTTGTTTATGAAAATGGCTGGCAAAGTCTTACAAAGATTCAGGAAGCTGCCATCAAGCAAATTTATAAGACAGACAATAACTTAATTCTTGCTGCACCAACAGCATCAGGCAAAACTGAAGCGGCCTTTTTGCCTGCAATTTCAAAGGCTGATGACTTAGATAAAAGTTTAAAAATTTTATATATTTCACCCCTAATCGCCCTTATTAATGACCAGTTTAAAAGAGTCTTAGACATCTGCAAGGGACTTGATATAAGGGTGACTAGTTGGCATTCAGAGGCATCTGTTAGTCAAAAGGAAAAGCTTGTTGCAAATCCTTCTGGAATCATGCTAATTACTCCAGAATCATTAGAAGCCATGCTTGTAAGCGATAAGGCAAGGGCTAAGGTTTTATTTAAAGATTTAGATTTCATAATAGTAGATGAAATTCACGGCTTTTTAGATACTAATAGGGGCCTTCAGTTAAAATCTCTCCTGGTAAGAATCCAGGCCTACTCTCTAAAGACTCCAAGGATGCTAGGTCTTTCAGCAACTCTAGGAGATGAAAATTATTCCCTAGCTAAAGAATTTTTTATAAATGGCAGAGAAACAAACATTTTGCTTGATAGGTCAAGAAATGATTTATTGGCAAGCCTTGATTATATCGAAGCCGATGATATAAATAATGAGATTATTCAGAAGATTTTAGGATATTCACTTGGTAAGTCTACCTTAATTTTCCCAAATTCTAGGGAGAAGGTTGAAAAACTTACCTATCTCTTGCAAAAAGAAATCAAAGACAAGGCCTATGGCCTTAGGGTCTTTTCCCATCATTCGTCAATTTCAAAAATTCAGAGAAAGGAAATCGAAGACTTTGCTAAAAACTCCAGGCAAGATTTCATAATTGTAGCTACATCGACCCTAGAACTTGGAATTGATATAGGGGCAGTTGATCAGGTTATTCAAGTAGGATCGGCTGCTTCTGTCCTATCTCTTGCCCAGAGATTGGGAAGGTCTGGTAGGAGAAGTAAAAAATCTATAATCCATCAAATAGCAACAGATAAATATGACCTCCTTCAGGCCTTGGCTGCTCTTATTTTATTCGAGGAAGGAAGGCTTGATAAGATTAAGCCTCCAAAGAAGTCTTTTGATATCTTCGCCCACCAAGTCCTATCGACTCTTTTAGAAAAAAATGGACTTTTCTTTGATGAATTTGGAAAATTAAATAAAAACCTAAAGAGTTTTTCTGATATAAGCGATGATGAATTTGCAAAGCTAAAAGATTTTATGCTAGAAAAAAACTTCATAGAAGAAATAGATGGTGAGTATATAGTAGGCATGGAAGCTGAAAAACTCATGACCATGGGGTCTTTTTATAACCAATTTGTTAGCAAAAAATCTTATAAGGTTTCTACTGATAAAAATATCTTGGGAGAGATTGAGCTTGGGGATAATCTAAAGGTCGGTGATAGGATCTACCTAGCAGGCCAAGTTTGGCAAATCAATGCCATTAACCATAGGTCTCGAAAAATTATGGTAATTCTTTCAGATAAGGCCAATGCTAAAAGTTTTGCAGGATCTGGATCATTTGAAATAAGTGGAGAAGTAAGGGCTAAGATGGAAGAAATTCTGTTTAACCTTGACAAGATTAAATTAAATCCAAATATTAGAGAGATTTTAGAAGCCTTAAGAGAAGAAATAAAGGAAGAAGACTATCACTTTGTAGAATTTGAAGGGAAAATTGGTCTTAGGACCTTTAAATCTACAAAGATAAATAGGACCCTTGCCTTACTATTAAATATTAAGTCTAAGTCATCGTCTTATTATGTCGACGACAGGTCATCGACTATCGTAGGGAATAATATAAGAAGAGATTTAAAAAAAATAAGAGAAAATCCAGTGGATATTGAAGAAATCGAAAACCATTTAAAAGATGATCAATCACTTATAGAAACGTATCTATCAGCAAATAAATTTATGGTCTTGGTGCCAGATGATTTAAAAATCATATATATTATAGAAAATATCCTCGACATAGACGGAGCTAGCCAATACTTACAAAACTTGTAATTAAATATTCCTTTCTTTTGTGATATTATTTAATCAAGGAAGATAAGGAGGATATTATGAAATATATTAAAAGTTTGTTAGTGATTGGACTTGTAGTTTTTGGAGGTATTTTTATACAAGCATCTGGATCTATAGGACAAAAAGAGTATGAAGACGAATCAAGAGAAAGGAAGGCCAAGGTAGAAGAATATTTGGGCCAGGTTGATGGAGTGGAAAAAGAATTTGTAGAAAAATATCTAAATCACGAGGATGAAGATCCAAGTGTGGTTGTTAGCGAAAATACAAACCTTGATACAGGCGAGTCATATAAGTACATGCAAGCTAGAGATTCGGAAAAAAATATTGAGATTGATGGCAGACTTGACGGTACAATATTTTTTAGAAAAGGAAATCAAAGATATTGGATAAATACAAAAGAAAAAACTTATTACACTGATACTTATGATTATAGCAAAAATCCTAAGGAAGATTTGATAATTTCTAGTAATGAAGAAATGATTTACGAAAAATTTTTAGCAGGATATGAGAAAGCTATAGAAAAATTAGATGATGGTTATAAAGTGACTTGTCTTGATGATTTGAATAAGGGATCATATGATATCTATGATAAGGATATTAACTTAATTGAATCTTTCACAGACAACAGCCAAGGTAGGTGGAAAGAAGTTATTGTTTCAAAAACTACAGATGTTGAAGAAACTTATGAGAAATTCCTAGACCTAAAAGATACCTATATTAAGGTTAACGACTTAGGAGAAATTAAGAAATAAAGGGAAAAAATGAAATTTGAAAGAATTCTAAAAGTAGAAAATCTTGAAAAATATTATGGTAAGGAAGATAAAAGAGTCTTATCTAACCTAAACTTTGACCTTCTTGAAGGTGAATTTTTAGGTATTATGGGCAAATCAGGCTCGGGGAAGACAACTATCTTAAATGCTATAGCGACAATAGGGTCCTTTAACAAGGGCTCTATTTCCTATTACAATAAAGATATTTCACTCTTTAATAGGAGAATGATAACATCCTACAGGAAAAATGTAATCTCTTATATCTACCAAGATTTTAAACTTATAGATATACTGACTGTCTATGAAAATATAATCTTGCCTCTTAATATTTCAAAAAAGTCAATTGATAAGGAAAGGCTAAGTGATATGGCAAAATTTTTAGAAATTGACCACATACTTAATTCTTATCCAGAAAGCTTGTCTGGTGGAGAGAAACAAAGGATAGCCATAGCAAGAGCCCTTATCAAAGATGCAAAAATTATCCTTGCAGATGAGCCTACAAGTTCTCTAGATTCCAAGCTTGGTGAAAAGGTCCTTAGGCTTTTAAAAACATATAACAAGGTCCACAAAAAATCTATCATCATGGCAAGCCACGACCTAAGGGCAATTTCTTTTACAGATAGGGTTATATTTTTAAGGGACGGTCAGATTTACAATGAGCTCAGACGCAAGGAGGATGAAAGTAGGCAAGATTTCTTAGTAAGGATAGACAATGCAGATAGGCAGCTTTTAAGATGAAGAAAGAAAAATCTAGTAAAAAACTTTATTTTTTAATTTTAATAATTTCATCAATTACATCCTACATAATTTTATCATTTGATAAGTCTGAGGTATTTTCCTATATTTACGAAGAAAATAGACTCTTTCTTTTAGATACAGTCAGACTTATTTACCTAGTTTCCCTTATTTTTATCTTTATTCTAATCTACTATGCAAGTTTTTATATTATAAGTGAGAAGAAAGAGTTTATTGGTATTTTGCTGGCAGAAGGCATGGGTCAAAAAGACCTATTTAGAACTTGTTTTAAAGATTTAATAAAAGACATAGTCAGGGCTAATTTTTTGGGCATAGGCCTTGCTGTTTTTATAAATGAATTTATAAACCTCCTTACGGTCAAGATTTTAAGCTTGGGTTTAAACTACCATAATTTCAGTATTTCTTTTAAGGCCATTGTTTTAACAATAGGAATAAGCTTGTTTTTAAATAGCCTTTCAATTTACACTCTTGTTAGGGATTTTTATAAGAAAAAACCAGATGAAATTTATAGGGGCGAGATAAGGTCCAGATCTAATTTATTCATGTTTTTGGCCTTGCTTTTATTTGCTCTAGGGATAATTTTAAGTGATATTTATTTAAGGGAAGAGTTTTTATTGGTGCTTGCCTTACTTAGCATATTTCTACTTACAGTATTTTTTTTATTTTCTAAAATTTTCCAAAAAATTAGTATGGGAGATATGATTGTAAGAAAAAGCTTGAGTTTAACTTTCAAGAAAGACAAGGCTTCGTTAATATTTACAAGTTTTATGCTGATTGCTGGAATTCTTATTCTTGCCTATACTATTCTAACAAGTATTTCATCTAGAAATTCCCTAGAAAGACCTGCAGATTTTACCCTTTATGATTCTAAAGAAAAAATCGAGCTTTTAAAGGAAGATTTAGATATGGGCCAAATGATAGGGGAAATTTACCCGGTTTATGGTTATGAGTATCTAGATATTTACCCAGTTCAGATAAATAATTTGGTTAAGCAAAATATGGCCCTTGATAGGTCAACAAGAGATAAGTTTTACTTTCAGCCGAGCTTTCTACTGAAAGAGTCTTCCTTTGAAAATATTTATAATATAGAAACTAAGCTAAAGGATGATGAAGCTATTCTCCTTGCAGAAAGTGAAAATGAAAAATACGGTCTTGAAGCAAGTCTTGCCCAAAAAGACGGGTCTATAAGAATAGGAGGCAAAGATTATAAGCTATCTAAGCTTGTAAAATCAAATAAGATCTTTTCTAATGATGTGATCGGTTTATCAAGTATGGTTGTTGTAAATGATAAGGTCTATGATTCTCTAATAGATAAAAAAGACCCCTTTGCCTACAACATAAAACTTTCAAAAGATTTCATTAATTCATTTGGTTTTTCCAAGGGCTCTGATATGTTAAGGCAGGCCTTTATTGACGGGGGCTATAAGTATGAATCCTACATTTGGCAGGCAAAAAATGCTATCTCTCAAATAACAGAAAATCTTTACACCTATTTTTATTTGAGTTTGATCTTTATCCTGGCAGGCCTAAGCTTTTTTACAATTAGGATATTCATCCATTTTGAAAAATCTAAGGAAAAACTAAGGATCCTAAGCCTAATGGGCCAGGATATGGGTGAAATTAGGGCTTTAATTAGAAAAGAATATAGGATTCTTTTCTATCTTGTAGGTTTTACTTCACTATTTGCGGCGATGTTTTTGTTTACTAATCTATCTTTTAGCATGGACTTGAGTTACAGGATAAAAATCAGCAAAATAATTGGAACTCTGGCCCTAATTAGTCTTGGGATTTTGATATTGATAAGCCTATTTTTAAGATTTATTGTTAGAGTGAGCTATGAAAGGATACTTTATTATGAAGAAGATTTTAATAATTGAAGATGATAGAAATCTCTTAAATGAACTAAGAGAATTTTTGGAAAATAGGGGATATGAAGTATCAAGTGTGGATAATTTCTTAAGAGCAAGTGACTTTGCTCTTAAAAAAAGACCTGACCTTGTAATTTTGGATATAAATTTACCAGGGATATCCGGCTTTGATATTTGCAGAGCTATAAAAGAAAAGTCAAACATTCCAGTTTTAATGCTCACTTCTAGGATAGGTATAGAAGATGAAATCAAGGGACTTGAGATAGGGGCAGATGAATATTTGGCCAAGCCAGTTGATACCAGGATGCTCATTTTAAGGATGGAAAAGCTATTAAACTTATTTAATCATTTCCAAGATATAATAAGCGTGGGAGATTTAAGTCTAGAGCTTTCCACTTCAAAATTATCCTACAAAGATACTTATCTAATCTTACCACAGACAGAAGCCGATATTATCAAAAAATTAATGGAAGCCTTTCCAGAAATTGTTTCAAAAGACGACCTCTTAGAAGCTGTTTGGTCCACAATTTATATAGATGAAAATATACTTCAGGTAAATATTACAAGGCTTAGGAAAAAACTCAAAAATCTAGGTCCCTATAATATTTTCAACAAGAGGGGATATGGCTATGGTCTAGGAGAAGCGGATGAATAGTACATTAAAGGACGGACTTGTTTGGATATTGGCATTTTTAGCCTTAGATCTAGTCTTTATCTTCCTAATAATTCTCATAAGTCCAGAATTAATTGATAATTTCATAATTTTTATTCTTTTATTTACTATTTTGGCTCTTTTGTTTATTTTAAGGACCATTAGAAATAAAAATAAAAAAAGAAAAGCCCTACTTGAAGAATTTTTGATAAATAATTCCTTCTTGGCTAAGGATAGACTGGTAAATGAATTTGGGAGTGACTATAAAAAGATTTTTGGTGATTATCAAAGGGCTATAAAAATAAAAGATAAGAGGCTAGAAGAATCCAGGTCTAAACTCATTTCATATAGGAATTTTATAGAGATGTGGGCTCACGAGATCAAAACGCCTCTTGCCTTTGCAAATTTATTCCTAGAAAACCATAAAAATGATTTTGATAGGGAAAGTCTTGATAAACTAAGCCTAGCCAATGCCAATATAGAAAATTATATCAACCAGATTCTCTACTATGCAAGACTAGATGCTAGCAAAAAAGACTATAAGATGGAAGATATCTATCTAAAAGAAGCGGTAGATGAAGCAATAAAAGCATATTATCCCCTAATTGCTGAAGAGGGAATTATCATAAAAGAAGATGTCGGAGAGGTAGGAGTTTTTACTGACAAAAATACTCTGGTCTTTATAATTTCTCAAATTATTTCAAATGCTATAAAATACTGTGATGGCGTTATTAATATTGCAAATAGGGGTAAAAATCTATATATAGGAAACAATGGACCTAAGGTTGCCAATCAAGACCTAGCCTTTATTTTTGAAAAGGCCTTTACGGGAGAAGTCGATAAAATTCATAAGTCAACAGGCATGGGCCTATATTTAGCTAGGCTTTATGGCAAGGACTTATCTATAGATATTGAAGTGGTAAGTAATAAAGATGGAGATTTTGTGATAGGCCTTAAATTTTAATAATATATGTAAAGAAAAAACTTAAAAAAGTAGGTAAAAATGGAAATAACTGACAGATTTGAGTTATCAGCTTGCAATAAGAGGAAAAAATTTGATATAAACCATAAAGAAATACCGATTAAACTCAGCCCAGACCTTGATGAGGCTATCAAGTATCTTCTTTGGTATGTGCCAAATATAAATAGTGAACAGGCCAAGGAAAATGACCTCCTTAAAAACAAGGAGTATGATGACTATATTTTTGAAGAAATAATGAGTTTTATGAATCTAAGTGACAGGGATGTCTTATTTACAGATGATATAGCCACTTATATAGTAGACGATTTTAGGGGAGAAGTTTGCACTGATGATCAAAAAATTGTGATGAGTCTTGCAGATGGGGAAACTAAGACCATGAGCCTTTTAAGGCATATTAGAAATGCCATAGCCCATGGCAATTTCAATGTGATTGATAAGCTTGTAATTGGCTTTGATATAAAAAGACTTGGTGGGGATAAGATTGAATACAGGGCTATTTTTAAAATTAGACCTGATGGACTTTTAAAAGCCCTAAGAAAGATCAATTTCGATTTTACTAGCCAGGAATTTATTGGACTTGCCTTTAAAAACTGCGGGTATTTTGTCGAAGAATACCAGGAAGAATACCAAAAAAGCCATCGCTTTGACCTTTTTGCCAAAAAGAATGATAAGAGATTTGCAATAGAGATTAGAAATTATGACTATGGTAAGAAGATAGCTAACGATGAGGTAGGTAAAATTATAAAAGCCTTTGAAGGGTCTGGAAAGGGAATTATTCCTATCCTAATTATAAATTCATCTTACCTAAGCGAGAAGAGTAAGGAAAATCTACTTAGGGCTGATTTTATTATCCTTGATATCAAAAATATTAAGAAGATGTATAAGGGAAGGGATATGGTCTCAGAAATCCTTAGAGACAATGCTTTCTTAGATAAATATAATTAATTCCTTGTATATAAACTTTAAATTATAATATTTTCCAGTATAATAAGAACACGTTATTAAGACGAGAAGAATTAGGAGGTATTAATGACAGAAACTAATAATCAAAATCCTGGCGATAGAAGAAGATCTAATCGTCCAGACAAAAGAAGAGAAATTAACCTAGAAAGAGAAGAAAGCCTACAAGCAGGTAGAAATCTTTCATGGGGTTCTATAATAGCAGGAGCTGTTTCAGGAGCTGCAGTATTTACAGTACTAGGCCTTTTAACAGCAGCTTTAGGATTTGGAATCTTTTCAGCAAACTCAGCTAATCCACTTGCAGGCGTAGGCCTTGCGACAGGTCTATGGACAGCAATTACAATAATTGTTTCCTTCTGTGTAGGTGGTTTTGTATCAGGTTATGCAGCTAGATCTACAGGTCTTTTACACGGAGCTATAACTTGGGCAGTAACAATCTTATTACTATTTACCCTTGTTCTAAATGCAGTAGCTTCAACTTTAGGTCTTGCAGGTCAAGCAGTTGGTGCTGTAGCAGGAGGAGCTGCTAATGTTGCTGGTAGTGTAGCAGGTAGTGCAGGAGACCTAGCAAGCTCTGCTATTGGAACTGCTATTGATGGGGTAAGCGAAAACCTTAATGATGTTGACACAGAAGATCTTAAAGCTAATCTTGAAAAATATCTAGCAGATACTGATGTTAAAGAACTTCAACCAGCATATCTAAGCAGTCAAGTTGAAGAAAGTAAGGATGAAATCGCTCAAACAGCTAAAAATATTGCTTTAAATCCAGATAATGCAGGAGCAGAAATAAAAGCTCTTACTGATTCACTAAGTGCTAAGGCTGAAAAAATCGCTGATTCTGCTGACAAAGATGCTATAACAAATGCTGTAGCAGAAAATTCTAACCTATCTAAGGCAGAGGCTGATGAAATTGCTAACAATATCTATGAGGAGCTAAATAAGGCTTCAGAAGAGACAAGTAAGGCAATTGATCAAGCAAGCAAAGAAATAACAAAGCTTGCAGAAGAATCCAAGATAAAACTTGACCAAACTGTGGAAGGTGCAAAAGACACTGCTGATAAGGCAGCTAATGCTGTATCCCTTGGATCAGTTCTAAGCTTCTTAGGATTAATCATAGCCCTTGCAGTATCAGCAATAGCTGGTAGAAAAGGTGAGGAATTCGCAATTAAAAATTACAGATAAAACAAAAACTAGGCTCAAGGGCCTAGTTTTATATTGCCTATATTTAAATATTATTAATCTTTAACCAGCTATCGATAGGATACTTCCTACTGGATTTTTCGAATTGATTCTTTGGTTATATTCAATGTACTTATTTTCACTTTTTTCTCTTGCTGTAGTCATACTCACTATAAGACCTGAGTGGTCAAGGACTAAGAGGCTTGGCATCATATTGTAAATCCTATCATTCATATTTGGATTAGGATCTAGAGCGTTTTTAACAACATATGCTCCTGAATCTTTTAATATTGCAGCAAGTCTTATAGCCTCATTGGCTGTATTAGAATTAGTTAAGATATAGATACCCCTATTAGCAAAGGTGGAGTCTTTTTTTATTTTAAGAGATACCTTGTCGTAATAAGAATAATCATCGACGTTAAATGCGCTTATATCTTCCTTAGTCTTATTTGCCTGATTTTTGATATAAGGGGTTTGGTAGTTAGAATCGCTTGAATTCTTGATATCTTCTAGGTTTCTTCCTAAAAGAGAGCCCCTGTAATAAAATATATCTTCGTAAGAATAATCCTGATGAATAAGGTATTTTGCAAATTCATTTACAAATAGATAATTTATTGAGGAGTTTTCTTCTAAATCTATAATAATCTTGGTAATAGATGGCTGGGAAGTAACTGCCTTTATGATTTCATCAATTATAGTGTCAAGTTCTTTGACCTTAAAGCTTGGCAAACTAATTCTGAGGGTGGTCGCCGATTCGATGGCTACGCTTGCCTGACTGGTATTCTTGTCATTTATGATTCGCTTATACCTATTTACTACCTGAGGGTTTTCTAGACTGGTTTTGATATTAGATTGGCCCTTGTTTTTATAATAATCAAAGAGGTCATCGTAGGTATCCTTATCTAGGATTTTGCAAGCAGGGTCATTTAATAGTGATAGATAATTACCCAAAATCGTGAAAAACTCTTGATCGGTTTTGGAATTTGCAATTTTTTTCTTATAGGCATCACTTTGTTTGATAAATTCTTCATAAGAGGTCCTATTGTTCTTATCTACTGCATAGTTTTTGGTCATGTATTCTATAAGCTGATTGAAATCATTAGACTTTTCAGCACTTGTTAGGCTCCTGCCTTCTGTTGAAGTAACGAAGGCCTCATTTGCTAGGTCATCTAAAACTTCATCCCTAAAGGCTGGATAATCCATGTATTTATAGGTAGATAATTTTTTATAGACTAAAAAACTTGGGATAAGGATAGCAAGGATTAGGAGGGATAGGAGCGTTATCCTTCTTCTCCTATAGGCTCTTTGTCTTTCCTTCCTTCTTCTAAGGCGGGCCTTGGCGGATCTATCCCTATTTTTTCTATCTTTAACAACCCTTATTTGTTTTTCAGGTCTAGAATTCCTATTTCTTTCTCTTTTAGACCTCCTAGAGGTACTTGTCTTTTTTCTTGTCATTGTTCATCCTGTTGTTTTTTTCAAAGACTACTGTAAATTCGCTTCCAAAACCTAGTTTGGATTTGACTCTAATCTTACCTTCTAGGGCAAGGACAAAGTTTTTGGTTATAGCAAGTCCTAGGCCAACACCATTATCCTTGGTATTTCTAGCATCTTCGACCCTATAAAACCTGTCAAAAATCCTTGGTATATCTTCTTCTTTTATACCTATTCCGCTATCCTTAACGCTTATTTGGATTTCTTTCTCATCTTCCCTTAGGATTAGGTCTATTGTACCATTTTTCCCAATCGCCTTGATGGCGTTTGATACTAGGTTTTGAATGATTTGGCTTAATTTATCCCTATCGGTATAAAGCTTTACATTTTTATCAGCTATAGTATTTATCCTGATGTTATTAAGTCTTGCCTTGGCATTGAAGCTTTTTCCAATGTATATTATAAGCTCTGTTAGGTCAACCATTGATTTTGATAAAACTGAATGGGATACATTTTCTTCAAAGGTATTCTTTAGGCCAACTATAAGGCCTTCAAGCCTTACAATTTCCTTGCTTAGGGTGTCAAAAGTAGAGTCATCTGCTTCTATTATCCCATCTTTCATGGCTTCGATTGTAAGCTTCAGATTGGTGAGGGGAGTCCTAAGCTCATGGGAGATGTCTTGGGCATATTGCTTCCTTATGGATTCTTGCTTTTGTAGGTTGTTTGAAAGGAAATTTATATTGTCTTTTAAATTTTCAATCTCTCTTATATCTGTTTCTTCTTCAATCTGATCATAGACGCCTTCCTTGATGGCAAGGGTTGATTCGCCAATTGATGTGATAGGATTTGATATATTGGTAGATAGAATTATAGCTATAACTGTGCCTATGGCAAGGGAAATTG
Source organism: uncultured Anaerococcus sp. (assembly GCF_963512375.1). Classification (NCBI taxonomy): domain Bacteria; kingdom Bacillati; phylum Bacillota; class Tissierellia; order Tissierellales; family Peptoniphilaceae; genus Anaerococcus; species uncultured Anaerococcus sp. The sequence continues at coordinate 162,078 of NZ_CAUPMI010000001.1, read as the reverse complement.
TAATAGCATAAATTACAGCTTGGGTAAAGTTGTTTTTTAATTCATTTATACCAGTTAAATCCCTATTGTATCGGATTATAATTTTACCAGCATTAAGATTGGTCGTATCATCGATGATATTATATTCTTTGGATAAAATCTTAGAATTATCATCCTTATCGCGACCTTCCAAATGTTTTATTAATTTTCCATCCTCACCGTAATATTCAATATCTACCTTTGAATCATGGGCCATATTTTCTAGGTAAGACCACATAAATTTGCTGGAAACATCCTTATCGTTATTAAGTCTGATGAATTGATCAGAGATTTCATTTGGTCTTTTATCGTCTAATTGCTTAAACAAGTCGTTATAATTGATTGTAACCATCAGGGTGATAAGAATTGAAAAAACTAAGATACAAGAGAGGATTCCTGCTATAAAGTTTTTAATTATCTTATTCTTGAGAGTTGTCATCTATGCCACCGGACTTGTAGCCCATCCCATAAATTGTCTTGATATATTGTGGTTTTTTGGGATTATCTTCTATTTTTTGTCTGATATTTTTGATATGGGTATCGATGGCCCTATCGTAGGCGTCGTAGTCATAGCCAAAGGTTATTTGGATTATCTCATCTCTGGTATAGATCTTGTTAGGGTTTGAAAATAGGGTCTTAAGTATTGAAAATTCGTTTTTGGTTAGATAGATTTCCTCACCATCTTTGAAAAATCTATTGTACTTAAGGTCCATCTCAAGCCTGCCATCTAGGGTTTTAATTATGTCAGCCCTTGGTATGTTGTATTTTTCAATTCTTCTGAGTATTGCCTTTATTCTTTCTATTAATTCTCTTGCAGAAAATGGCTTGGTTATATAATCATCTGCCCCAAGTCTTAGGCCCTTGACCTTATCATCTTCTTCAACCTTTGCTGATAGCATGATTACAGGTACTTGCGACCTATTTCTGATTTCCTTTATGACCTCCTCACCAGGAAGTTTTGGTAACATCAAGTCTAGGATGACTAGGTCAATATCTTCATTTAAAAATAATTTTAGACCTTCTTCACCATTGTAGGCTTGAAATACTCCGTAGCCTTCCTTTGCTAGGTAGGATTTTACTATATTATTTATGCTTTCTTCATCTTCTATAATTAAAATATTTATCTTTTCCATACTTCACCTTCCAGGATTATTATACCATAAAGATAAGGAAATTTGGTTTATATATATAATATTAAATGTTTAAAAAGTCTAAAAATGGATATAAATATATTGTAGTAAATATTACATTAATTTCTTTGAAATTTTGAATACGAAAGGAGTAATTATGGGAAATTACGGATTTATTATGACTCTAATTATAGGAGCTCTAGCAGGTTGGATTGCTAGTAGAATTATGAAAAGAGATGCCGAAATGGGAGGCATTGCTAATATATTTGTAGGTATACTTGGAGGTTATTTAGGTAATTTCATATTTAAAAACTATGCCGCAGGTACTTTTGGCCAAATCATTACAGCCATTGTCGGTGCAGTGATTTTATTATTTGTACTTGGCCTTATCCAAGGACGAAATAAGTAATTAATAAATAAAACCGCTTGGAATGTTTTATCATTCCAAGCGGTTTTTCTATGGTTGTGGATTTTCTGGATTTTCTTCCTTTGGTTCTTGGTCTTTTGGTTTTTCCTTATCTTTGTCAGATTTTTTGTCCTTATCCTTTTCTTTATCTTTATCTTTATCTTTTTCATCTTCTTCCTCCTCAGGTTCTGGTTCTCCTAAGTTAGAATAAGTTTTTGGAACTCTTTGATTCCAATCTTTTGGATAGATATTGTTGAACTTACTTGGATCATAATTGCTTTTTGGATTTATAAATGACCTTGAGACTATATATCCACTAGGTGTTAGATCACTTACTAAGAGATTGTTTCTTGAGTCTACATTTACCCACTCGTGCACATCGTCTTCTTCAGTTGGCTTGTTATTTGGTCCAAAGATTTCTGTGATTACTATTCCTCTTGGGTCTGCATATGATGCATCTGTTGGTAGTTTTCCACTCATTGTGTCTACTTTCATAGATACAATTCCCTTAGGTATTTCAAATTTAGCAGCTTCATAGCCTTCTAGAATTTTGTTATTTATTACATTCCACATGAGGGCTGCTCTTTCTGCTGATGTACCTGTTAATGATATATTTTGATCATCGCATCCCATCCAGATTCCTACTGTGTAGTATGGGGTATAGCCTAGGCACCAGAAGTCGTTGTTGTCATCTGTTGTACCTGTTTTTGTAGCAAATTCTGTTCCATTTAGGTAGATATTGCCATAGAACTTACCAGCATCTTGTAGAGCTGATGTTATTTGGTAGGCTGTTTCTGGACTTGTTACATCGTGACTTACTTTTTCTTTTTCTTCAAATAGGACCTTGCCTGTTGAATCCACAATTTTTGAAAATGTTAGTGGTTCTTGGTATTTGCCGTGGTTGGCAAGGGCTGAATAGGCTCCTGTCATATCTAGGGCTGTTAGGCCACGGGTCATGGCTCCAAGACCTAGGGCTGCGAGATTCTCATCGTTTATTTCTTTGTCTTCATCAGAGCTTACGAAGTTGTCAAATCCGTTATCTTTGATTATGCCAAAGTTTTTGAGGTATTTTAAGGATGTATCTATTCCTATCTGATCTAGGGTAGAGACTGCTATTGTGTTTGATGACATTTTAATAGCCTCTCTTATCGGTTTTACACCCATATAGTATTCGTAGACGTTGTTTGGCCAAGGCTTGTTATCTTCATTTAGCATTTGTGGCACATCATCTACACCTGTTGCTAGGTTAAAACCATTGTCTAGGGCTGGGGTGTAGGTTGCGATTGGCTTTATTGATGAGCCAGGTTGTCTTGGGACTGATGATGCCCTGTCTAGGATTCTCATACCTTTTTGGTCACGTCCACCCATAATTGCCTTAATTTGGCCATTTGCTTGGTCAATTATTACAGTTGATGACTGTGGCTGGATTGTTCCTTCAAGGTCTATGTCATAGTAGTCCTTATCTATTGAAAAACTACCATCATCATAAGATGTAAATAGCTTTTGATTATCTTTTAGGTAGGATTTTGCTATTACTATATTATTTTCATCGTCTAGATAGATATTTTTATTTGAACCTAGGTCTATATTTCCAGTCCTGTGGGTTCTTAGGTTTTTATTTTCATCATCTAAGGAATAGTAGTTTCTAAATACTAGCTTTGCTTGGTCTAGATAGGCCTTATTTGTTGTTAGGACTATATTTCCCTTATCATCCATGTGGGCTTCTTCTGGGGATAGTCTTATATCGTTATTCTCATTTAAGAAATTACTTTTTGAATAATATAAGAGTTTGCCCTCATCATTTATGATGTTTCCCCATTTATCGTATTTCATCTTAAGTAGGGGAGCGACATCCCAACCTGAAGTATTTCCCATTAGGTAGGATGAGAAATTGCTATAGATATCTTCTAGATTTTTTTGCATCTCTGTATCTATTGTTGTTGTGATTTTTAAACCGCCATAGTAGAGCCTATCCCAGGCTTGGTTTTCACTCATATTTAGCTTATCCATAAGTTTGGCTACGACTTGTTTTTCAAGTAGGGAATTGAAATATGAGGCAATTTCTGTATTTGTTCTTTCAGCAGGTTCTATAGATTTGGCTACATCAAATTTTATTGCATTATCGTAGGCTTTTTTATCTATATATCCAAGTTCTAACATTTTATCAAGTATATAGACTTCACGTTTTATTGGAGCTTCGTTATAGACGGCAGAATATTTTGTCCCGTCTATGGTAAATTCACCGAGGACTTTTTCATTTGTCACTTCACTGGTCTTTAAAGACTTATAGAGAGAGTTTTCCGAAGGAGATTGGACAATTCCTGCAAGGGCGGCACATTGGGCTAAAGTTAACTCTGAGACATCCTTATTAAAGTAGGTCTTGGCTGCGGCCTGGACTCCATAGGTGTTTTGGCCCATAAAGACTCTGTTTAAGTAGGCGCCTAGGATTTCTTCCTTGCTTAGGTGCTCTTCTATTTCTAGGGCTAGATAAATCTCTTTTATCTTTCTTTGATAGGTTTGATCGTTGCTAAGATAAGTATTTCTAGCAAGTTGTTGGGTGATGGTAGAACCACCCCTTACAATGCCTCCTGCCCTTAGGTTTTCTACCATTGAACCTAGGATTGATATAGGGTCAATTCCCTTGTGTTCATAAAATCTTTCATCCTCTACTGCTACAAAGGCGTTTTTAAGGTCATCAGGGATTTTGTTATAGTCAACTATCTCCCTATATTGGCTTGTAGCAATAGCATCTACTTCATTGCCATCTTCATCGACAATGACAGAGTTTTGACTCATTTCATTTTTTATAGCGTCAGCATCGATTTCTGGTGCACTCTTCATGACTTCAAGTATTGCACCACCTGTTATACCTGCAAATATTACCATAATCGATCCTAAAAATAGTATTACTATCAGTAAGATTTTTATGATAATAGCGGCTGCTTTTTTATGCATATGGCCTCCATTTGTATTTTTTTATATTTCGTAAATTATACCTATATCTATTTTATCATTTTTTGCAGGTAAGTTCCATACTTTATTAAATTTTAGATAAAAGTATAATCTTTAGGGAAAGGAATTATATGCAGGAAGTAATACAAGTCAATGTCCTTAGCAGGGATGATGACGAAGAAATTAAAATATATGAATTAGAATCTTTGATAAATACAGCAGGTGGAAAGCCTGTTGCTTTTGTTAGCCAAGTTGTAACTAAGGTTAATCCGAGATTTTATATTGGCAAGGGCAAGCTTGAAGAGATAAGAGAGCTTGCTGAAAATTTAGAAGTTAAGACTGTAATTTTTGATGTCGAATTATCGCCGAGCCAATTATATAACCTAGAAGAAGAGCTTAAGCTTAAGGTTGTAGATTGGACAAGCCTAATCCTTGATATCTTTGCCCAAAGGGCCCACACCCGTGAGGCTAGGCTTAAGATAAAGCTTGCCCAGCTTAAGTATCAATTACCAAGGATTAATAAGTGGTTTTCATACCTATCCAGACAGGCAGGTGGAATCGGTACTAGAGGCCCAGGTGAGACCATGCTTGAAACTGATAGAAGAGCCATAGTTAGAGATATAAAATCCCTTGAAAAATCATTAAAAGATATCGAAAAGACAAAGGTCACAAATAGAAAATCTAGGGAGTCTTCCTTCAACATTTCCCTAGTAGGCTATACCAATGCTGGTAAATCAACGATTCTAAATGGTATGATGAACCTGTTTGGGTCGGAAAAATTTGTATATTCTGACGATTTGTTATTTGCAACCCTAGATACATCAACCAGAAGACTTGATTTTTCAAATACTAAGGTTACCCTTACAGATACAGTTGGTTTTATTGATAACCTATCTAAGGAGTTAAATGACTCATTCTTAACAACTCTTGAAGAAATTAAATTTGCTGATATGCTATTAATTGTTATCAATTCATCTTCTAATATTGATGGTCAAATCAAGACCATAGAAAATTCTCTTGATGAAATAAATCTAGAAGGCAAGGAAATTATCTATGTCTTTAATAAAATAGACCTTATCGATGATATGACAGCTGTAAGCCTTTATAAGCGTGACTATGAAAGGATTTTCATATCAGCCCATAAGAATGAGGATTTGATAAGACTTAAGGATGAGATTGTCAAAGTCATAAAGGAAGACTATACAAGGGTAAAGATGCACATATCCTTTAGCGAAGGTGCAGTACTTGATTATATGATGACTAATTACGATATATTAGAAACTGAATATGACAGCGATGGAACTAATATTACTTTTGAAATAAATAAGGAAGATTATGCCAAATTCAACAAATATATCATCAGGTGATTACAAAACAATAGAAGGAGTTAAGACTTCAGAATTTGAAGTTGAAAAGTCTGTGTTTATTACAAGGGCCAAGCATGTAGAAAGCGAAGAAGAGGCCCTGGCCTTTATTGAAGAGGTGAGGGGAGATAATAAGGATGCCACCCACAATTGTACAGCTTATATAATAAATACCACTCCAGAAATTAAAAGATATAACGATGATGGCGAGCCCCAAGGATCAGCAGGCCTTCCCATGCTATCGGTCCTTGAAAAAGAAGAAGCCACAAATGTATGTGTAGTTGTAACTAGGTATTTTGGGGGCAAACTTTTAGGCAAGGGAGGACTTGTAAGAGCTTATACAAAAGGAGTAGCTGATACAATTGGTCCAAATCTTATTTACAAAAGGGATTATTTTGTAGTAGAATTAATTTTGTCATATAATCAATTAGGTCAGATAGAAAATTATATAAACGAAGAAAAATATCAAGTAATTGACAAGGCTTACACAGATATAGTCAAGTTTTATATCTATGTAAGGCATGACAAGTACGAAAAGCTTGAAAAAGATCTGATAAATATGACAAGCGCTAATATAAAAATTAATAAAATAAAAGAGCTAATGCTCTATGAGAAAGGAAGGATTTAATGTCAGGACATAATAAGTGGAGTAAGATTAAAAACAAAAAAGGTAGTGAAGATGCCAAAAGAGGCAAGATTTTTACCAAACACGCTAGAAATATAACAGTAGCAGCCAGAGAAGGTGGACTAGATCCAGAATATAACGCAAGCCTTAAGACAGCTATAGAAATGGCTAAGGCTGATAACATGCCAAATGACAACATAGAAAGAGCTATCAAAAAGGCAAGCGGTGAAGCAGGCGGAGAAAACTATGAAAGACTAGTTTATGAAGGCTATGGCCCAGGTGGAGTAGCCTTTATAGTAGACTGCCTAACAGATAATAAAAATAGGACAGCACCAGATGTTCGTCACATCTTTGATAAATTTGGCGGAAATCTTGGAACAGACGGATCTGTAATGTTCTTATTTGAAAGAAAGGGAGAGATAATCGTAGATGGCCAGGGTAAAGACTTTGACCAATTTATGATGGATGCCCTTGAAGCAGGTGCAAGTGATGTTGATGATTTGGATGGCTTTTATGAAGCTCTTACAGAAGTAAGCGACTTCAATGATGCAGTAGAAGGCCTAAAGAAAATGGGCTATGAAATTGAAAGAGCAAATATTTCATATATAGCAAACAACATAGAAGTAGATCCTAGCCATCATGAAAAGCTAAACAAATTAATCGATGCTCTAGAAGATCACGACGATATCCAAGAAGTATACCACAATTGGGATATGCCAAGCGAGGAATAAGATGGAATTTAATATAGATAGGGTAGCCTTTTCTATTTTTGGCCTAGATATATATTGGTATGCCATAATAATAATTGGAGGAATTTTAATTGCCTCTCAATTTGCCAAGAAAGAATTTGTAAGAAGGGGCTTTGAAGAAGACTTCATTTACGATGTTCTTTTTGTTATATTACCAATAGGAATTATCGGAGCAAGGCTTTGGTATGTGGCCTTTGAATGGGATTACTATGGAGCAAATCCAAGTCAGATACTTAATTTCAGAGCTGGAGGCCTTGCTATCCATGGTGGAATATTTGCAGGCCTTATAGCCTTATGGATTTATGCTAAATATAAGAATATACCACTTTTAGATCTTACAGATGTTATGGTTCCATCCCTTATCCTAGGGCAAGCCATAGGTAGGTGGGGCAACTTTGCAAATGCCGAAGCCCATGGTGGGCCAACAGATTTGCCTTGGGGAATTATAATAGATGGGGTCAAGGTCCATCCGACCTTCCTCTATGAATCTATTGGAGACTTCTTAATATTTTTATTTTTAATATTTTATAGGAAGAAAAATCCAAGCAAGGGCAAGCAAACAGCCATATATTTTATAGGCTATGGAGTTTTGAGGTTTTTTGTAGAAGGTCTTAGGACAGATTCTCTATATGTATTAGGTCTTAGAACTGCCCAGCTAGTTTCAATTGGCTTTGTAATAGTAGGAATAATTTTATTTGTCTATGCAAATAAAAATAATCTCCCACCTTATTTTCAAAAAGCTAAATCTAAAGAGAAAGCTGAAAGAATAATCAAATTTAAATAAGTTTAGTAAGATTGACCGGTTTTATATCCGGTCTTTTTTCTTGCTTTTTTCCCCTATATAGGATAAAATGATAGTGAAGTGGAAGATTGTGGTAAAAGGTGGTAAGAAATGTTCCTAGGTGAATATATCCATAAGATAGATTCGAAAAATAGAATAATGATGCCTAGTGAATTTAGACCTTCTCTTGGAGAAGAATTCTATCTTACCAAGGGACCAGAGAACTCCTTAGTAATTTATACAGAAGAAGAATTTCAAAAAAGGTCCCAAAATCTTGATCAACTCGTATATGAGAATAAGAAAAATCGTGCTATAAAAAGACTGTTTTTCTCTTCCACTGTCAAGATGAATCTTGATAAACAAGGAAGAATCTTGATTAATAAGAATCTAAAGGACTATGCTAAAATCTCGGATGAGGCCATAATAATTGGCAATAACAACACCATAGAAATATGGGATAGACAAGTTTGGGATGAATATATAAACGAAGTCGAGGTGAATTTATCCGACATAATGGATGAATAATATGAAATTTGAACACATACCAGTTCTTGCAAAAGAAACTATAGAAAATTTAAATATAAAACCAGATGGAGTTTATGCTGACCTAACCCTAGGAAAGGGAGGTCATTCTAAGATGATCCTTGAAAGATTATCTGATAAGGGACTTCTTATAGGCATAGACCAAGATGAAACTGCCATTAAAGCTGCCAAAGAAAATTTAAAAGACTATAAAAATGTTGTATTTTTCAATACCAATTTTGAAAATATAAAAGAAGTCTTAACTAAGGCGGGTTTTAATAAAATCGATGGTGCTCTGATGGACATTGGCGTCAGCTCATATCAAATCGACAATCCTGAGCGTGGTTTTTCTTATATGAAAGATGGACCACTTGATATGAGAATGGATAGGCTAAATGAGTTAACAGCAGAAAAGATTGTCAATGAATACTCTCAGGATGAACTTACAAAGATATTTTTTGACTATGGTGAAGAAAGATTTTCAAAAGCCATAGCCAGAAATATAGTAAAGTATCGCGAAAATGAAAGAATTAATACCACTTTCAAACTCCGAAATATTGTTATGAAATCTGCGAACTTTAAAAATGAAGTTCATCCTGAAAAGAGAGTATTTCAAGCCTTGAGGATTGCAGTAAACAGAGAGCTAGACGTATTAGAAAACACCATTGATGATATTATAGATTTTATAAATAAAGATGGCAGACTTGCGATAATTACTTTCCATTCTTTAGAAGATAGGATAGTTAAAAATAAATTTAAGGACTTGGCGACAGATTGTATTTGTCCGCCAGAGATTCCAATTTGCGTATGTGATCATAGGGCAAAGGTTAAGCTTATAACCAAAAAACCAATCACAGCGAGCAAAGAAGAACTAGAAGCTAACTCTAGGAGTAAACCTGCTAAACTTAGAGTATGTCAAAGGATATGATATGGCTGAGCGTATAGAATATAAGATAGTGAAAAATAATAATAAGGGAAGGGTCAGGCTTAAGGTAAAAGAAAAACCTAAAAGGTCCAAGGCCTATGATATAGCTAAACTTAGGAAAAGAGACAGGATGATGAAATTTTGGATAAGTCTCTTTGTATTTTCAATGCTATTAGCCATGACTACTTTTTTGATAAATAAAAGAATTAATTTGTCAAATGAGAGATTTGAGTATAATAGACTACAGGCAGATATAGTAAGCTATGAGCTTCAAAGAGATAGGCTTAAAACTAGCCTTGATGAAGCCATTGACTTAAATAGAATTCAAAGATATGCCATAGAAGATTTAGATATGGTTTATCAGGATAATAATTAGCTGCTGATTAGGAAGTAATATGAATAAGTATTTAATAATTTTATTAGGAATATTTTTAAGTTTGGGCTTATCATTTTTTATAATTCCAATCCTTAAAAGCAAAAAAATCGGTCAAAATATCAGGGCAGTTGGTCCAAAAAGCCATTTAGCCAAGGCAGGAACTCCAACTATGGGAGGAATAATTTTTATAATTTCTGCCTTCATCTTAAGTCTATTTTTCTTAGATAAAAGCATGGAAACTCTCATCCTTCTTGTGTCAATGGTAGGATTTGGAGCGGTAGGCTTTATCGATGATTTCAAAAAATTAGTTTTAAAACAATCTGAAGGTCTTAAACCAAAAGAGAAACTAGTCCTCCAATTTGGGCTGGCAATCTTGGTAAGTATCTTGGCCTTCATAAATGACAAAGAATCTATAACAAGGTTACTCATACCATTTACTAATTTCTACCTACCAGTATCAATAATAGGCATTCCTATAATGGTCTTTATAATAGTAGGTACTACAAATGCTACAAACCTAACAGATGGTCTTGACGGCCTCTTAGTGAGCGTATCAATTCCGGTGTTTATTGCTCTAAGCATAATAGGAAAGGCTACAAATAATGAAACTTTTGCTCTAATAATGCTTGGAAGTCTTCTAGGATTTTGGGTATTTAACTTCAACCCAGCAAGTGTATTTATGGGAGATACCGGATCAATGGCAATAGGCGGAGCAATCGTAGCCCTTGCAATAAATCTTAAAATTCCAATTTATTTAGTAATATTTGGTGGAGTCTATATGATGGAAACCCTATCTGTAATAATCCAGGTTTTATCTTATAGGCATAGGAATAAGAAAAGAGTCTTTCTTATGACTCCTATCCATCATCATTTTGAACTAAAAGGTTACAAAGAATCAAAGATAGTAGCAGCCTTTGCTGTTGTATCTATCGTATTATCATTAATAAGTTTGGTGGCATTAATATGAGTAAGGTATTAGTATATGGACTAGGTGTAACAGGCATATCATCAGTAAAATGTTTGTATAAAAAAGGATATGATGTCTACACCTTTGATAAAAATAAAGAAAAAATAGAAGAACTAGAGGGCTATAAATATAGCCCTATTTCTTGCGCTAATTTAGAAACTTATGATTTTGAATTTGTTTTAAAATCGCCAGGAATCAAGCCTAGTGATGAGTATGTAAAGATTTTAGAAAAGAATAATGAAATAATTTCAGACATCGAGGCATCCCAAAGATTATTTCCTGAAAAGGAAAAAATAGCCATCACAGGTACAAATGGTAAAACTTCAACAACATCGATGGTAAACCATATTTTAAATCAGTCAGGTCATAAGGCCTACGCAGTAGGAAATATCGGCGAAGGAATTTTATGGCAAATGTACAATAATGAAGGAGTCTTTGTTGAAGAATTATCATCTTTCCAACTTCATGATAGTAAATATTACCATCCAAAATATGCTGCAATCTTAAATATAAACGAAGATCACATAGATTGGCACGGAAGCTTTGATGATTATATTAATTCAAAGTTAAAAATTGCCGCAAATCAAGGACAATCAGATTATTTAGTAATAAATAAAGAAGATAAGATTTTACAAGACCATAAATCAAGCTTTAAGGCAAAAATTTATGAATTCTCAAGCAGACAAAGGGTAGAAAGAGGCCTTTACCTAAAGGGAAAAACAATCTACCTAGTAGATGAAAATCATGAAGATAAAGCTATCTTGGATGTGAGAGACCTTTCTGTAATAGGTAGGCATAACTATGAAAATGCCATGGCAGCTATTTTATTAACTTACCTATATGGGATAAAACTTGAAGAAATAATTAAGTCAATTAAGACCTTTAAATCAATTGCCCACAGGCTTGAGTTTGTAAAAACTCTTGACGGAGTAGATTATTACAACGACTCTAAGGGGACAAATGTAGATAGTTCTGTAAAGGCCATAGAATCTTTTGAAAGACCAATAATAATAATTGCAGGTGGATACGACAAGCATATCGACTACACCGAATATGTTAAAGCTTTCAAGAATAATGGTAAGCTTATGATTATTATGGGCGAGACCAAGCAAAAGATAGAAAAAATCTGCAAGGACCTACAAGTTTCTTATATCATGGTAGAAAACATGAAAGAAGCCTTAGATCAGGCCTACAAAGAAGCCAAAAGTGGCGATGTAGTTTTACTATCTCCAGCCTCTGCTTCATGGGATATGTACAAATCTTATGAGCAAAGAGGAGATGATTTTAAAGCCCTTGTAGAAAAGTTAGGATAAATATGAAAAGAGCAATAATTACAGGCGGTGGAACTGGTGGTCACATCTATCCAGCCATAGCCATAGGAGATAAAATAAAAGAAGAAAACCCCGGAGTAGAGATAATCTACGTTGGGATAAAAGGTGGGCCAGAAGAAAGAATTGCTAAGAAAAATGGTTACGAATTTCATTCTATAGAAGCCATGGGCATACCTAGGAAAATCAATAAAAGGCTATTTAAATCCCTCTTAGCAAATATAAAGGGCTTTGGCCAGGCTAAGAAAATAATAAAAGATTTTAAACCAGAATTAGTAGTAGGAACAGGGGGCTATGTATGTGCGCCAATTCTTTACCAGGCTGCAAGGGCCCATATTCCAGCCATAGTTCATGAATCAAATTCTTATCCAGGTATGGCTAGTAAATTTCTCTCACAAAGGGTTGATAAGGTCCTAATTTCTTATGAGGAAGCAAAAAAGCATTTTAAATATCAAAAAAACATAGTAGTAACCGGAAATCCAGTTAGAAATAATTTTGATCTCAGCTACACCAAAGAAGACTTAAAAAGCCTTGGAATAGAGGAAGACATACCTATAGTATTTTCTTTTGGTGGATCAAATGGATCTTATGCCTTAAATCAAGCGGTTATAGAACTAAGCAAAAAACTTGATGGCAAATATTACCTTCTTCATCAAACAGGAAACAGGTATTATGATGATTTTGTAAAGAAAGCATCTCCTAGCAAGTACCTAAAGGTTTTTAAATATATTGATAATATAGACCTTTTTTATGGACTAGCAGATTTGATAATTGCTTCATCAGGAGCCATGAGTCTTGCAGAAATATCCTCAGTTGCCAAGGCTTCAATCCTTATACCTAAGGCTTATACAACAGAAAATCATCAAGAATATAACGCAAGAACTTACATGGACCACGGGGCAAGCCTTATGATTTTGGAAAAAGATTTGAAGGCTGACCTATTAAATGAATCTATATTGAGTATAATAGAAAACAAAGATATTATGCAAAAAATGGGGGAAGAAGCTTATAAACTCGCTGATAATTCAGCAACTGACAAAATTTATAGCGAGATTTCTAAGTTAATTGATTAATGACTAATAAAAACGATGACAGAATTATAAAAAAAGGTTCAAAGGTCTTTAGCAAAAAATATATAGCCAAAAAACGTGGTAAGGAAGAAATTGAAAAGCCTAGAAGTAAGATTTTCTTCTTCCTTATTTTCTTGGCATTTTTGTTAGGGCTTTCTATAAATCTTTATACTCATCCCTTTATGAAAATTCAGGATATATACATACAAGGCAATGTAATAACTGATGATACTGAGATAATAAAGAAATTAAGGTCGCCAGTAGGCAAAAACATCCTATTGTATGATTATAAAAAAAGTGAAAAAGAATTAAAAAAATTAAGCTTTATTAAGTCTGCTAGGGTTAGGAAGGTATTTCCTAAAATAATATCAGTGGAAATTACAGAAGATTTTCCTCTCTACAAGATCAAAGATAAAGATATTTATGTTACAAATAATGGACTTATTACAAAGGATGTAGATAAGATTAACACAGATAGACTTATAGAAATAGATACAAATTCTTACAACAAGGAAATAGGCCAGAACTTTACTTCTTCTGAGACAAGTATGAATTTTATTAAAGAGCTAAGTGCATCATCTTTGATAGGAAGGGTAAGTAAGTTAAATTTGGAAAATAAACTTGATATTGGTATAATGATACAAGATATTGAAGTTAAGTTTGGTGATTTAAATAATGTTGAATATAAGATTAAATTGCTAAATAAAGTTTTAGCCGATATAAAAAGCAAGGGCAAAAAAGTAGAAAGTATTAACTTAAACAACGGGGACAATCCTGAAGTTGTGGTAGATTAATATTTTAGCTAAGTTAAAAATAGAAAACGATGGGGGATTTTATGGCAAACATTAATTATGATATGGAAAACAATTCTTTAGCTAAGATAAAAGTTATTGGTGTTGGTGGTGGTGGAAACAACGCCATCAGCAGGATGAGAGATAATGGCCTATCTGGAGTAGAGTTTATGGCGCTTAATACTGACCTTCAAGCTTTACAAGGATCAAACGCTGATATTAGACTTCAAATAGGTGAAAAACTTACAAGAGGTCTTGGAGCAGGAGCTAATCCATCTGTAGGTGAAAAGGCAGCAGAAGAATCAAAAAGTGAAATAGAAGAAGCAATCAAAGGCGCTGATATGGTATTTATCACAGCCGGAATGGGTGGTGGTACAGGTACAGGTGCAGCACCAGTTGTAGCCCAAGTTGCTAAAGAAATGGGAATCCTTACTGTAGGTGTAGTTACAAAACCATTCTCATTTGAAGGTAGAAAAAGAGCAAACCAAGCTGAATCAGGTATTGAAAAATTAAAAGAAAATGTAGATACCCTAATTACAATACCAAATGATAAGCTACTTCAAATTGTAGAAAAAAGAACATCAATGGTAGAAGCTTTCCAAATGGCAGACCAAGTACTTATGGATGCTGTAAGTGGTATATCAGAACTAATTGCAGTACCAAATGTTATCAACCTTGACTTTGCAGATGTTAAATCAATCATGGCAGACCAAGGTATGGCACATATGGGTATAGGTAGAGCAAGCGGAGAAAATAGAGCAGTTGATGCTGCAAAAGCCGCTGTTAACTCACCACTTCTTGAGACAAGTATAGAAGGAGCTAATGCAGTACTTCTAAACGTAACAGCCGCAGAAGTAGGCCTAATGGAAGCAAATGAAGCAGCTGAATTAATTAGAGACCACATAGATTCTGATGCAAATATAATCTTCGGTGTTGGTTCTGATGAAACAATGGGAGAAGAAATCAAGATCACAGTAATAGCTACAGGTTTTGACAATGCTGGTAGACCTAGAAGAGCAGATAGATCAAATTCTTCTGACGAGTTAAGAGCTCCTCAAAGAAATAATACAAATAACGTAAATAAAAACAGCCAAAGAAAATCATCAAATTTCTTTGATGACCTAGAGCTTCCTGATTTCTTAAAATAATATGAGATGTCCCTATTGTGATTCTAAAAATACAAGGGTATTAGACTCAAGATCAACTGATGATGACAGGGCTATTAGACGAAGAAGACTCTGTGAAGATTGTGATAAGAGGTTTTCAACCTATGAAAGGTATGAAGACTCTACAATCATGATAATCAAAAAAGACAACACAAGGGGGGCTTTTGACCCAAGAAAGTTAATCTCAGGCATTGTCAAATCTTGTCAAAAAAGACCTGTCAGCATGGATCAAATAGAAGAAGTAGCTAAAAATATTGAAACCAAAGTTAATCATACTGGCAAAAAAGAAGTAACTTCAACATATATAGGACAGCTTGTCATGGATGAATTAAAAGACTTAGATCCTGTAGCCTATGTAAGATTTGCATCTGTATATAGAGAATTTAAGGACGTCGATTCATTTTATGAGGAGATTATAAATTTAAAAGATGATAAGGGGCTGTTGCAGAATGAATAAATCATCCCAATTCATTAGAGGAACCTCCACGAAAATTTTGCCTCCACGAGCCGGCAGGCTAGGCCAAAAATTTTCTATGAGGACCCTCTAATGAAGGGATGATAGTTATTCATAATTTTGCAACAGCTCCTTTTCTATTAAGGAGTGCAAATGGATTTATTTGAATTAAACAGACAAAGAGAACTTTCGAAAAACGCTCCTCTTGCAGATAGGTTAAGGCCAAATTCGCTTGATAAATATATAGGTCAAGAACATTTGGTAGGTCAAGGAAAGATTATCAGAAGAATGATCAAGGCTGATAGGATTTATTCTTGTATCTTTTATGGACCACCAGGAGTGGGCAAGACTACTCTTGCTAAAATCATCTCCAATACAACGAACATGGCCTTTGAAGAAGTATCTGCTGTAGCTAGTGGCATAGGTGATTTAAAGGAAAAGGTTCAAATTGCAAAGGATAATTTATCTTATGAAAATAAGAGGACCATACTATTTGTAGATGAAATCCATAGATTTAACAAAAGTCAGCAAGATTACCTCTTGCCCTTTGTAGAAGATTCGACCATAACCCTAATTGGGGCAACTACAGAAAATCCATATTTTGAGGTAAATAAGGCCTTGATTTCAAGAATGTATGTCTTTGAGCTTAAGGAATTAAGCGATGAAGACCTTAAAAAACTCATAGACCTTGCCCTAAAGGAAGATGAGATATTAAAAAATAAGGATATTAGGTTAAGCGATAAGGCTATTTCCACCCTTGTAAGGTATTCTAATGGAGACAGCAGAGCCCTATTAAATGCTTTAGAAATTGCCATATTTTCAGAAGATGAAAAAGATGGTAGAATAGATATAGACTCTGATACTATCGAAAATTCTATTAATAGAAAAATTGCGGTTTATGATAAAAATGGTGATAGGCATTATGATACGATTTCTGCTTTTATCAAGTCTATGAGAGGGTCTGATATAGATGCAGCTCTCTACTATCTGGCAAAGATGCTAGAATCTGGCGAAGATATCAAGTTTATCGCTAGAAGGATGATAATTTTTGCAGCAGAAGATATTTCAAATGCAAATCCTAATGCCTTGATTTTGGCTAATGCCTGCTTTGAAGCCATAGATAAGATTGGCATGCCAGAAGCAAGGATTATCCTGGCCCAGACTGTGGTTTACCTAGCAGCAAGTCTAAAGAGTAATTCGACATACCTTGCTATAGATAAGGCAATAGATTTTGTAAGAAATAATAAAGATAGTACAGTACCAAATAAGTTAAAAGATAGCCACTATGCTGGAAGTAAGAATCTTATAAAGGATGAGTATTTATACCCACATTCTTTTGGTGGCTATGTAAAACAAGATTATCTGCCGGATGATTTTGTAGAAGAAAAATTTTATGAGCCTATTTTAAAAGGCTATGAGAAAGAAATGATCGAAAGATTAAATAAAGTTAAGGAAGGCAATAATGAAGATTAGAGAATTATTAGAAAAAGCGGAAAGCTTAGTTGATAGTGAAGTAGTAATAGAAGGCTGGATTAGAAACTCAAGATTTAGTAAAAACGTGGGTTTCATCGATTTAAATGATGGGTCAACCTTTAAAAATCTCCAAGTAGTAGTGGGAAAAGAAATCGAAAATTATGATGAACTTGATAAGCAACACCTATCTGCAAGTTTAAGAGTAGAAGGTAAACTTGTTTCAACAGGAAAAGATAATAATCCATATGAAATTCAAGCAGCTAAGGTTATAGTTCTTGGTGAATCTTCAGAAAAATTCCCAATCCAAAAACAAAGACAAACCTTTGAATTTATGAGAACAATCCCTCACCTAAGACCTAGAACAAATACATACAGAGCTGTATTTAGAACAAGATCAATTCTAGCCTTCGGACTTCATAAATTTTTCCAAGAAAGAAACTTTGTTTATGTAAATCCACCAATCATCACAGCAAGCGATGCTGAAGGAGCTGGTGAGATGTTTAATGTAACAACAATCGACCCTAATGATCCACCAAGAAGAGAAGATGGAAAAGTCGATTACAACAAAGACTTCTTCAGCAAAAAATCTTACATGACAGTATCAGGCCAGCTTGAGGCAGAAGACTATGCCCTAGCTTTCGGAAATGTTTATACCTTTGGACCTACCTTTAGGGCGGAAGTTTCAAATACACCTAGACATGCTGCAGAATTCTGGATGCTTGAGCCTGAAATGGCCTTTGCTGATTATAATGTATGCATGGATACTGCTGAAGATATGATAAAATATGCAATCGACTATTTACTTGAAAATGCCAAGGATGAAATGGAATTTTTCAACAAATGGATTGACAAGGGCTTAATTGAAAGACTAGAAAAGCTTAGAAATTCAGAATTTGCAAGAATCACCTATACAAAAGCTATAGAATTATTAAAAGAATCTGGCGAAAAATTTGAATTCCCAGTTGAATGGGGCATGGATCTTCAAACAGAACACGAAAGATACCTATCAGAAAAAATCGTAAATGGTCCAGTATTTGTAACAGATTATCCAAAAGACATCAAGGCCTTCTATATGAAGAGAAATGATGATGGAAAGACAGTAGCAGCCTTTGATATGCTTGTTCCTGGAGTAGGGGAGCTAATCGGTGGATCTCAAAGAGAAGAAAGATACGATGAGCTTGTAAAATCTATGGAAGATAATGGCTTAAATCCAGAAGAATATCAAAACTACCTAGACCTAAGAAGATTTGGTACAGTAGTTCACTCAGGTTTTGGACTAGGTTTTGAAAGAGCAATGATGTATGTAACAGGCATGAAAAATATCAGAGACGTAATAGCTTACCCAAGATATGTAAATGCCTTTGCTAACAACAACTAGGGGGAAAAATGGTAGAATATAATCCAAATGCCATAGAAAAAAAGTGGCAAAAAAAATGGGAAGAAGAAAAAACATTTAAATCAGAAATAGATTCAACTAAGAAGAAATTTTATCCTTTAGTAGAATTTCCTTATCCATCTGGCCAAGGCCTCCACGTAGGCCATCCACGTCCTTACACAGCCCTTGATGTAGTGGCTCGTAAGAGAAGATTAGATGGAGAAAATGTAATGTATCCAATGGGTTGGGATGCTTTTGGCCTACCAGCTGAAAACTACGCTATAGAAAACAAAATTCACCCAGCTATAATTACAGAAAAAAATATAAACCACTTTAGGGATCAAATGAGATCAATTGGCTTCTCCTTTGATTGGGACAGGGAAATAAATACAACAGATCCTGATTATTATAAATGGAGTCAATGGATTTTCATCCAAATGTTTAAAAAAGGCCTAGCTTACAAGTCAGAAACATCTGTAAACTGGTGCCCATCATGCCTAGTTGGTCTTGCCAATGAAGAGGTAGTAGATGGTAAGTGTGAAAGATGTGGGGCTGAAGTAGAGCATAAGCTAAAAAACCAATGGATGCTAAAGATAACAGCCTACGCAGACAGACTTATAGATGACTTAGCTGAAGTTGACTATGAATCAAGAATAAAAGCTAGTCAAATAAATTGGATAGGAAGAAGCCACGGGGCAGATGTTAATTTTAGCCTAAAAGATAGGGATGAAAAGCTTACAGTTTATACCACAAGACCAGACACAATCTTTGGTGTAACCTATATGGTAGTTTCACCAGAACATCCAATCCTAGAAAAATACAAGGATGATATCAAAAATTACGATGATATCCTTGATTACAAACACAAGGCAAGCTTAAAATCTGATTTTGAAAGAAGTGAGCTAAATAAGGATAAGACTGGGGTAATGATTGATGGCCTATCAGCAATTAACCCACTAAATAACAAGGAAATTCCAATTTGGGTATCAGATTACGTCCTAATGTCCTATGGTACAGGAGCTATAATGGCAGTACCAGCTCACGATGAGCGTGACTTTGAATTTGCAAAGAAATTTGATATGCCAATAATTCCTGTTTATGATTCAAAGGATGAGCTTCCTGTAACAGATATTGAAAAGGGAACAGCTATAAATTCTGATTTCTTAAATGGCCTATCTGCAACAGAAGCTAAGAAAAAAGCTATTGAATATGTAGAAGAAAATAAATTGGGAGAAGCTAAGACAAACTTCAAGCTTCGTGACTGGGTATTTTCAAGACAAAGATACTGGGGTGAACCAATCCCAATGGTATATTGTGATGAGTGCGGTTGGGTGCCAGTAGATGAAAAAGACCTGCCAGTAAGACTTCCTGAGATAGAGTCTTACACACCAACAGCCACAGGTGAATCACCACTAGCCAAAATCGATGACTTTGTAAATACAACCTGTCCGCATTGTGGAAAGCCAGCAAGACGTGAGACAGATACCATGCCTCAATGGGCAGGATCAAGCTGGTATTATCTAAGATATGCTGACCCTCACAACCACGAAGAAATAGCAAGCAAAGAAGCCCTTGATTATTACACACCAGTTGATTGGTATAACGGAGGAATGGAACATACCACCCTTCACCTTCTTTACTCAAGATTTTGGCACAAATTCCTCTACGATATAGGAGTAGTGCCAACAAAAGAACCATACAAAAAGAGAACAAGCCACGGCATGATCTTAGGCTATGATGGTCAAAAAATGAGTAAATCAAGAGGAAATGTAGTAAATCCTGATGATATAATAAGAGACTTTGGGGCAGATACCCTAAGAACCTATGAAATGTTCATGGGAGATTTCTCATCAGTAGCCAAGTGGTCAGATGAGGGAGTTAAGGGATGTAGAAAATACTTAGAAAGAGTCTTTAACTTAATCGACCTTGTAGAAGATGGGGATGACTACAGCAAAGAGCTTGAAGTATCAATTAACCAAACTATCAAAAAAGTAAGTGATGATTTTGAAAATCTTAAGTTCAATACAGCCATAGCCGCCCTAATGAGTCTATTAAATGAAATGAGAGCTCTAGGAAAAATCACCAAGGCTGACTTTAAGACCTATATAACCCTACTAAATCCAGTAGCTCCTCACCTAACAGAGGAATTATGGCAAATGGCAGGCTTTGATGGAGAACTTAACCAAACAAGCTGGCCAAAATATGATGAATCTAAGCTAAGCTTTGATACAATCGACCTACCAGTCCAAGTAAATGGCAAGGTAAGAGGAAAGATAACAATAAGTAAAACAGCAAGTAAGGAAGAAGCTCTAGACTTAGCAGCTAAAGAAAATAATGTAAATTCTTATATAGAAGGCAAGGAATTTAGAAAAGTAATCTATGTTCCAGGCAAAATTCTAAATCTAGTAGTTTAAAAAATATTTAAAAAGAGAAAATCTTCGGGTTTTCTCTTTTTTGATGATAAGCTTAAATTTTATTATTAAGGAAATCATAAAAAATTATAACTTTTTTTAAAGTCATAATTGTGTTATTATATAAGAAGAGCTTGACAGTTAAAAAGCATTAATGTATGATATCACTACATACATCATACAGTAGAGGCGAAAATGAAATCTTTTATCAAAAAAAATTTATTCAATATAATATCAATAATCCTATTAATAATAGCCTTAATACTTGCTTTTATAGTTTATAAAAAGGGCTACTTTAACTCACTAGAAAGCTTCAGAGACCTGATTTTATCTAAGGGAGCCTGGGGGCCAGCTGTATTTATGATAATTCAGATAATACAGATAGTAATTCCGATAATACCAGGAGGCCTTACCTGTGTAGCAGGAGTAGTGATATTTGGAGCATTTTGGGGCTTTATTTATAATTATATCTCAATTTGTGCTGGTTCAATACTTGTGTTTTTTATTTCCAGAACCTTTGGTAGATCCATAGTAATAAGGATTTTTGGAGAAGAAACATATAATAAACACAAGGATAAGCTAAAAGAGAAGACCTATGACAGATTTTTCGCCCTTGCTATATTTTTACCTGTAGCTCCTGATGATTTTTTGTGTTACTTAACAGGACTAACAAATATAAGTGTAAAAAAATATATAGCCATAATCTTATTGTGCAAGCCAGCTAGCATCTTGGCCTATTCCATGGGATGGGCTCTTGGTTTAGACTTTGTTATGAAAAGCATAAGATAGGAGATAATATGAATTTTGAATCCTTGCCTATATTTATAGTACCAGCTTATTTGGTATTTGTAGGTTTCATTTCAAATATGATAAAGAACAAAGAAATAGATAAAAAATATGGTTATAGGACAAATTTGTCAATGAAAAATAAGCAGAATTGGTATTTTGCCAATGATTTTATGGCCAAAGGCGCCTTTAGCCTAGCTATAGTTTTTATCATCTTCGGCCTAATCTTAAATAAATTTGTCATAATGTATACCTATAGAAAGATCATCCTAGTAATTATAGAATTTATGGCCTATATAATTCTTGGAATTATTTTAGAGTCCAGGCTTAAAAGGGTTCACAAGAAGTAATTTTATTAAGTTTTTTCTTATAAGCTTTGGGTAAATATATATTAAGTAAGACGTTAATATATATAGAAAGGATTTTTATGAGAAAAGAAATAGTAAGAGAATGGGATTTTGAACTTTATTTTAAACCTGATTGCCCATATTGTTTAAAAGTTTTAAATTATTTTAGGGACAATGATATAATCAAGTTTCCATCATATAATACAGAAGATGTAAACTGTGGTTATGAAAACCAAGATAAGCTAATCGAAGTAGGTGGAAAAGTTCAAGTTCCTTGCATGGTCATAGATGGCAAAGCCATGTATGAATCTGATGATATCATAGCCTATGCCAAGGAAAATTTCCTAGAAAAAGCTAAAGAAAATAAGGCTAAAAGAGAAGAAAATAAATAAGTATTTTAAAAGCCCAGATTTTTGGCCTGAGTCATCCAGATTTTGGATTAAGGTCAAAAAAGCTCGGGCTTTTTTATTATTTTTTAGCTTCTTCAACTTTTATTTTTTTACCTAATATCTTTTTATTATTTAATCCCTTAATAGCCTTATCTATGAGGCTTTTATCTATATCTACAAAGCTGTAAGATTTTTGAATTCTAATTTGGCCAATTTGATCACTTGGAATATGACTGAGTCGGTCTAGGGCCTTAACTAATTTGTTGGCGCTGAAATTATCAAGTTTTCCCCTGTTTATAAATAAGGTCGCCATATTTTCGTCATTATACTTAGGAGATGTATTCTTACTCTTAGCTTGTTTATTAGATTTTTTTGCCTTGTTATTGTCAATACCATCAATTTTTTCATGACGAGTTTTAGTAGATTTTCCAAGCTTATCGCTAAGTAGGACTTGGGCAATAGTGAAGGGATCGTAACCTTTTTCCATAAGTCTTATTAAGATAGTTTGTTCCTTTTCTGATTTTGTAAAATTTTCTAGTTTTGAGCTGATTTCTTCAATGACTTTTTCTTCTTGACTTTTACCCATCTGAGCTAGGCTTGGTATTTTCATTTCCTCTATATGGGCCTTGGTATATCTTTCTATAGCCTTTAGTCTTTGCCTGTCTCTACCTGCTATAAAGGAGTAGCTAACACCACTTTTACCGGCCCTGGCAGTTCTTCCTATCCTGTGTACATAATATTCATCTAGTTGGGGAAGGTCATAGTTAAATACTACATCCACATTATCTACATCCAGGCCACGGGCAGCTACATCAGTGGCAACTAGGATATGGATAGTATTGTTCCTAAACTTTTTCATCACCTGGTCTCTTTGGCCTTGTTTGAGATCCCCATGGAGGCCATCTACAAGGTAAGATTTTTTGCTTAGATTTTCTACAAGCCTATCGACTTTTCTTTTTGTATTACAAAATACTATGGCAAGCTGAGGCTTATTTATTTCGAGCAGCCTAGTTAGGGTCTCTTCCTTATCAGCTTCCTTCATAGGGATATAAAATTGGTCAATCCTATCAACAGTTAGTTCTTCAGCTTTTATCTTGATTGAAACAGGATTATTTTGATAGATTTTAGAAAATTCTGTTATTTCCTTACCCATGGTTGCTGAAAAAAAGCATGTTTGTCTTTCTTCACTTGTCGCATCAAGGATAAATTTCATATCATCCCTAAAGCCCATATCAAACATCTCATCAGCTTCATCTAGGACTACTATATCCAGCTTATCTAGTTTAAGAACCCTTCTTTTCATCAGGTCCATTAGCCTACCAGGTGTACCGACCACGATTTCTACACCCTTTTTAAGAGCTTTTATTTGTCTTACAATTTGGGTCCCACCATAGACAGATAAGATTTTGATATCCTTTTTATATTTAGCTAATTTTTCAATTTCTTTTGTTACTTGCATACATAATTCTCTAGTTGGGCATAGGATTAGGGCTTGTGTTATGCCATTTGTTTCTACTTTTTCTACAATAGGAATAGCAAATGCTGCAGTCTTGCCTGTACCTGTTTGAGCTTGGCCAATCAAATCTCTACCTTCAAGGAGGGCAGGGATGGTTTGTTCTTGTATTGGTGATGGACTTTCAAATCCCATGTCATCTAGGGCTTTTAGTGTTTCTTCTGATATTTTTAATTCTTTAAATTCCATTAATTGTTTATTTTTCCTTTTCTCTTTGCTAATTAAAAAAGGCAGTCGCCATAAGACAACTGCCAAATACTATGTTTATTATACCCTGACTTAATTATTAATCACTCCTTTTGAGAAACATTTAGATTGCCATACAAAATATCAATTAACTTTATTATAAGAAAATTAACTTATTCTTTTACTAAACTTTTTAGAAAAGAATAAAGAAAATAAAAAGCAAGAGCAAGAATTATATGGCCAAGGCCTGCAAAACCTGAAATACTTGCATCAAGAGCTTTTTGATTTAGGTCATAAATTTGATAAAAGCCCCTGGCAACTAGGCTTAAAAGACTTAAGCTAAGGCCTATATTATAGGTGATATAAAATCTTTTTTCTTTTTTAATATCTGAAGAATCAAAGTTTTTAGCAAATAGGGCCAAGATAAGAAAAATTATAAAGCCAAGCACAAGGCTGTGGCCGTGAGCAAGGGATAGGTTTGTCCTGCCTGTAAAGCCTATAAATTTTGTAAACTCCCTATAAAAGGCTCCTATAAATAAGCCAAAAACTCCATAAGCAAAGGCTGTTTTAATATATTTTTTAGTCATTATTTTCTCCTCTCATTGCCCAGTAGCCTATAAGAATTGTCCAGATATAGGCGCAGGTTTTTGGTATCATCAAGATGCCGATAAGGGGCATAGTTTTTTCAAATAAAACTACTGGCAAGTAAAATCCAAAGCTTAGGACGATTGTTAGCCAGAGATTTTTAAAAGCTAGGTCTCCTTCTTCTCTAGATTTCTTATAGAAAATTATTATTATAAGAAGTCCTAAGATGGTAAAGGGAATATTCCTATAAATAGCCCATGCAAATGGTGAATTTATGCTCAAAAACATATTTTCAGGGCATAGGACCAGGCTAATCCTCAATATGGATAGGACCCAGATTAAAAAGCTCAATCCTTTCTTATCCCTAATCTTGTAGCGCAAACGCCAAATATAGTATAAAATTAGGTAAAATATGGTCATTGTAATAGAAGTAATTAGCTTACCAAGGCCAAGAGCAAAGGTCCAGTTTTCTAGGCCTGTAGTATTTAGAGCTAAGGCTCTGGGAACTAGGTGGAAGGCATCTCCCAGACCTAAAACAAGGGCCATTAGGCCAAATAAGAAATATTGTTTATCTTTTCCTTCTCTAACCATCCTTATACCAAGGAATGTCACAGTCGTTAGGTAAAAAATATCAAAGAGACTTTCAAATATAGCTTGCATATTATCCTTCTTTCTGAACATTGTTCATTTTTGAGTTTTAGAAAACCCGCACCTTTTGCGGGTCTTTTAATAAATAATTTTTTCAATAATCTTTAAAAATAGGTCCTTATCGTAATTTTTGTCAACAATAAAGCATATGCTTGTGGTAAGGATATATTTTATAAGGTCATCCTTTGAAAAAGCATCGTTAAAAGTAGCTTGCTTAATTTTTTTATCCTTATTAAGAACGCAAATCATTTCTCTTTTGAGCTTTTCAATATAGAAATCCATCGAACTTTTAGCCTTATCCTTGTTTTTTGACTTGAAAGATAGGGAGTGGATATTAAAAAAATTGGGATACTTTTTAATACCTGAGATAAGATGATCTAAAACATGGTCTATATATTTTATAAAATCATCAAAAGCAAGGCTTTTATCATCGATTCTAAATATATCTTCCCAAACACTTTCTATGGTCTCTATCAACAAATCATCCTTCGACGGGAAATAATTGTAGATTGAACCTACAGCAAGATCGCATCTGCTTGCAAGTTTTCTTATACTAAGGGAATTTAGCCCTTCTTCTGCTACAATTTCTCTTGAAAATATAAGGATTTTTTCTTTAGAAATACTCATTAAAACTCCTTATGAACATCGTTCATTTTCATTATAAGGTCTATTTATCTTTTGTCAAATTATTTCTTAAATCATCATAATATTTTTTTCTATTAGGATTTTCTGGAAACCAGCCCTTAAGCACCCTTTCCTCTTGCTCGCTCACTTCCTTTATCGACCAAAAACAGCAGCAAGCAATCACTCCAGCAAAGATACTAGGTATTAGGCTTTTAATAAAAATAGAAACAAGAGTAAAGATAAGTCCTGCTAGAAAAAAATATTTATTAACCTTTTTACCAAAATAATATTCTCCCTTTATCACTAGGGGATGAAAAATCCCTATAAGAAAAAATGTCACTAAACCAACTAAAATTCCTTCCATAAATCCTCCTTATATAATTATCTAATATATAGACTTATCAGTCAAATAATATTGAAATTGACCTATGTAAAAGAGTTTTTACATAAAAATAAGCCAATGTAAAGTATAATTGATAGACGAAAATAAAAAAATACACTAAGATATGATTAGGAGGTAGGAATGAATATTGGAGATAAACTAAAACAAGCAAGATTAAATAAAAAAATGACACAAGAGGAGGTAGCGGATAAACTTTACGTTTCTAGGCAATCCATATCTAATTGGGAGAATAACAAAACATATCCTGATATAGGAAATGTTCTTGCCTTATCCGACTTATATGAGATTAGCTTGGATGAACTTTTGAAAGGTAGCGATAATTTTATGAAACATTTGGAAGAATCAACAGATATAGTAAGATCAAACAAAAAACTCATTTTCTATATAATTATGGGCCTAGTCATAATGGTTGTTATGGCAATGTTTACAGAACTTTTACCGGAAAAAGTAGTTTTAATTGCTATATTTACTCTGGCAGTAATAGTAACAGGCTTAGTTTATAGTGAGATTATTAAAAGATTTTAGGAGAAGGAAATGGATATAAAATTAATAATAATGGTTATAAGTGGGGCAGTCTTTGTGGTTGGAGCTTTTTTTCTCCAATATAATATATATCAGATGACTCAAATTGATGCAAAAGCGAGAGGACTTAAACATCCTAAATTATTGGGTGTTTTAAATATCTCAGGTAATAATGGCAATGCCTTTTTGCTAGCTTATTTGATTGGTAGGAAGAAATACCCAATACAAAATATTTCTAGCAAAGATTTGGCAGACCTTGAATTGTATAAGAAAAAATCTCTCCTCGCCTTATCAATGAATCTTATAGCATCTTTGGTTTTTGTAATAGCCTTTATATACTATACGGGTATGACATTTTAAATTTATAAAAAGCTTAAGCGATTTTACGCCTAAGCTTTTTTCCTTATAGATATAACTCTGCTTGCGTTGTAAACATCTCTTTGTAGAGACCATCTTCTTTCATGAGTTGATCATGAGTACCATTTTCTGTAATTTTCCCTTTATCACAAACTATAATCCTATCAGCATACTTTGTAGATGATAGCCTGTGGGAGATGAAAAGCGATGTTTGGCCTTTGGAAATTTTTAGCATATTTTCAAAAATTTCCTGTTCGCTCCTTGGATCAAGGGCGCTGGTTGGCTCATCCATGATGAAGAATTTCCCTTGGTGGAAGATTGAACGGGCAAGGGCTAGCTTCTGACCTATTCCTCCAGATGGCTCTACTGACTTGTCTGAGAATAGGTAGGTGAGGAAGGTATCTTCTTTTTCTACTTGTTTAGATATCCAATCAGATAAATTTAGAAGGTCAAAGGCCTTATCCATATTTTTATACTCAAGATCTGTGATATCTTCCTTCAATTTACTTGTGATATTTTCGCTAATCCTAAAAGGAAAGAGCCTAAAATCTTGGAAGGTAGGGGATAGGATCTCATAGTATCTTTTTGTTGAAATCTTAGAAATATCTATATCATTTAGATAGATAGCCCCTTCAGTAGGTTCGTAAAATTTACACAATAGTTTTACTATAGTAGATTTACCAGCTCCATTTTTGCCCACAAGGGCGAGGGTCTCGCCATTTTTTATTTCAAAAGAACAGTCTTTTAGGACATAATCCTCACTTGCTGGATATTTAAAGGAGACATTGTCAAATCTAATCCTAATCTCATTTGTGTCAATATCAGTGATTTCTCCCTTATCAAGTAGGCCTTCTTCCATTTCAAGGAAGTTAAAAAATACCTCTAATTGAGCATTTACAGAAATAACCTTGGCGTAGTTTTGTTGGATGAGGTTAGTTGCGTTTATCACCTGTATTAGGGAGTTGAAATACATGGTGAAGTTTGCAAGGCTTATGGTCTTATCGATTAATTTATAGGTTAGATAAATTAAGGTTAAGATAATTGAACCATTAGCACTTACATTCATAATCCCAGTGTAGATTCCATTTTTATTGAAGTAGTTGGTTGAAGATTTTATCATTTCTTGTTGATAAAAATCAGCCTTTTCAAGGACTAAGTCTTGGCCGTCGTAGATTTCTATATCCTTAAAATATCTTAAGTCTGAAGCAAAATTTGCAAAAAACCTATAAGACCTTAGGTCTGAAATATTATTTTCTTGGTATTTTAGCTCATTTTCCTTAATTAATTTCACAATTTTTTTGTTTATCAAAACTAGTAAAACTAATAAAATAATGATGGCAGGGTTTAGTTTCACAAGTATTCCCAAAGATAAGATTCCTGTGATCACAGCAGATACCACCAAAACTATGATGTCGTAGAGGGTGTACATTTCCCAAACCGCATAATGGGCTTGTTCCATCATATCTTGAACATCTTTGGAGTCTGACTTTTCTATGGGAAGTCTTAGAGATTTTTGAGCAATTTTAAAGGTAAGCTTATCTGACATATCTTCAAAGACAAGGGTCAGGTAATTATTTAAGCCCCTATAGGTTATTTCTTTTATAAAACCTAGGACTATAACTAAAAATCCAAGACCTAGGCAGTAGGAAATGCGTTTAGCTCCCATAAGCTCATCAATTATAAACTTTGGAGCGAAAATATTTATAAGCGGCAAAAACCCCAGAACAAGGTTTGTAATAATTACCCTAAGGGTAAATCCAGGCTGGTAGGTGTCGATTAATTTAAAGAGTTTTCTTATATTTTTCATAGGACCTCCTTGTAATTGTTTGCTTGGAGATTATAGAGGTCTTTATAATCCTCACAAGTATTCATCAGCTCATCATGAGTACCATTTGCTAAAATCTTCCCGTCCTTAAGATAAATTATCCTGTCACAAAACTTAGTTGATGCAAGCCTGTGGGAGATAAAAATCGAAGACTTATCGCAGGTTAAATCGTCATAAAGCATGTAAAGTTCTCTTTCGTTAAGGGCATCAAGCTGGGCTGTCGGCTCATCTAGGATTAATAGTTTAGCCTTAGATTTTGCTATAGCACGGGCTAAAAATAGCCTTTGCTTTTGGCCACCAGATAAATCAACCCCATCATTGTCTAAAATCCTTAAAAGAATTTGGTCATCCTTTTTATCATACTTATTAATGATTTCATCTAGGTGGGTCATCTTGTAAATCTCATCTATGTTTTTATCCTCAGTCGACATTAGGATATTTTCCTTAAAGGAAAATGGCAAGAGATTTGAATCTTGAAAGACAGCTGAAATTAGCTTTTTATAGTCTATATGAGAATCCTTTATATCTTCTCCGTTTATTAAAATCTTACCCTCTGTCGGTTGGTATAAACCTGCAAGAAGTAGGGCAAGGGTTGACTTACCTGCACCATTTTCTCCTACAAGGGCGATGGTTTCAGAATCTTTTATCCTTAGATTAATATTTTCTAATACAAAGGTATCTGTACCTGGATATTTAAAGCAAACTTCATCAAGGACAATTTCTACTTGGTCTGGATAAATTTCTTCTTTTTCATCCTTACAGACATCTGTCACCTTAAAAAATGGCTTAAACATTGTAAAGTTCCTTCTAATATCAGTAAAAAACCACATAGTTTGGTGGTTAAAGGCAATAAAAGCAAAGATTGCTGTAAAGTAGACATAGAAATTTGCTACTGATATCCTTCCAGCTATAAGGCCTGTCATTAGCCAATAGATTATAAGTCCGTCCCTGATTAGGTTAAATACATTTGCCAGAGTAAAAATCCTAAGGGTCTTTGTGTTGACTTCTCCTAGACGCTTTATCCTATCCTTGTTGGTTTTGCCATAATAAGATTTAAAAATCCTTATGGTATCAAAAATTAAAATATCTTGCTTAGATAGGGGAGATTTCATTTCGTTGTTAAGCTTGGCAAACTTATCCCAATTTGGACTCATAGCATCCCAATAGTCATTATATGATTTTGGGACTTGGTTTAATAGTAACCAGGAAATTATGGTGAGGATAATTGTAGTAGCAAGAACCCAAAGGTCCATAGACATAAAAATCCACAAAAATCCACCAATCGAAATTACAAGTGCAAAGATATTTGGCAAATCCATCATTATGCCACCAGCTCCAAGCCAAGGCGATTCTACAGCCTTCATGGCATCACTTATTTTTTCAGATTCTGACTTTTCCTTTTTCTTAGCATAGGGTAGGTAGAGCGAATACTCTGTGATTATATTCATCAGCTTGTAACGGACGTGGTTCATCCTCATCCTGTAATTGCCCATAACAAAGGCGTCAAAAAAGCTGATTAATGAAGAAATAAAAAATAAGCCTATAAAGAATATTGGAAAAACTTTAGGATTTCCTTGATAGTTTTCTAGGATATAGGCAGGTGAAATAATCCATAAGAAGGGTTTGATCCCTACAAATAGACCATAAAGTGTGATTAGTAAAAACATGATTGGCTCCAAACGAGCCATCTTTTTAATTAAAAATTTAAATTCTTTCATAGTGCCGAAATTTCGGCATCCTCCTTGTTTTTTCTTATGTAAGTCAAGGAGCTATCCTTACTTACTAGTTACTTGCTTTCATTCCTTTTCTTAATTTTGTCATTTTTCTTCTCTCCTTTCTGTAAATTTATAATAGTTTACCATGCTGTAGTATTTTTGTCAATATCTTATCTACCAGCCGAAAAGCTTATGATAGTATTTTTCCCATCCTTGTGTACATCCAAGACCTTAAATTTTATAATCTTATAGGTGTTGTTAAAGCAAATATTAGAATTAATTACAGTTCCAAGGCCAGCTACTTCTGTAATTCCTGCGTTAGATGTGATAGGTAGGCTTGAATCAATGGCATAGTTTATCATTTCATCAAAAAGCTCAGGGTCAATATCATCTCTGTAATTGATAAGGCTTATGTAGGCTTCATCTTCATTTAGAAATAAATTGGTCTTAATCTTGCCATAAAACCCTTCAAGGAAAATTTGAAAGAGAATGTAGGCGGTGTTGTAGGATAGGTTTCTATATCTTAATTTTTTATCTACTTCAAGGACCACTTGGTCTTTACTTATCTTTCCATCTACAGAAATTAATAGCTTGCCTCTATTTTCCTTTACCTCTATAACTTCCTTATCATCTAGGAATTTATAATCATTTATGAGTTCGTTATCATCAGCCATAAAGATATTTTTATCGACTATAATTTGGCTTATGTTATTTTTAAATCTCTTATCAAGGACTTTTGCCTTGATATTTAATATTTCAGGATAATTTTCATATATTTTCATAGGTCACCTCTAAATCTATTATAACATATGATATAATTAAATAGAGGTTTTTATGAAAAAAAATTTAGCTCTAATCCTCCTAGGCCTAATTTTGGGCATAGGAGCCTTTATAAATTTTGAAAATCTAAATATATTTAAGCTAGGACTTGTAAGCCTAAGTCTTGCCTTTATTGCATTTAAGAAAAATAGGGATTTTTCTCTAGTAGTTCTTGCAATTTTCTTAGGCTTTACTTTAAGCTTTATTAGACTTTCTTCCTTTAATTTAAATGAAAGTGATATGGAAAATGTCCAGGTCAAGATTTTGGAAAAAAGAAAGTCAAATGACTCCTATAGGTATACAGTCCACATAAAAAATAAGACCTATGACCAAAAGGCCTTTATCTTTGATGAGGGAGATTTTGATATAGGGGATATTATGGATCTTGAGGGAGAGCTTAAGCTTATAAATAGGAATACCAATCCAAATTTATTTAATTTTAGGTCCTATACTATTTCAAAAAATGTAAGTCTTGAATTTAAGCCAAAGGATCTCAATCAAGAGATACTTAGAAGTCAGTCTAAAAATATATTTTTAAAGATAAGAAAGGGATTTTTTTCTTACATAAATAGGATTTTTTCTAATAACTTATCCAAAAAGTCATCAGATTTTGTAATTTCACTTTTGTTAACAGATAATCTGATTGACAGGGAAAGCCTTGGCAAGATGGGCCTTGCCCATATTTTAGCAGTTTCTGGCCTTCACATGGATATGCTTATGACATTTTTATCTTTTATAGGCCTTAAGCTAAAAATTCCTTATAAGTACACCAGGATAGCAGGTCTTATCCTAGTTGGTCTTTATGCCTATATAATCGGTTTTCCATATTCTGTTCAGAGGGTCCTTATAATAAATTTGATAGGCTTTGTGGGATTTTTGTATAGGAAACCGATAGATAGGGTCAAATCATTGATAATTGCGGCCTTAATAATTTTGCTGATAAATCCTTTTGCTCTTTTATCATCGGGTTTTATTCTATCCTTTGTGGCATGTCTTGCAATTTATAGGATTTACCCACGCTTTAAAAAGCTTTTTAAAGAAGGCTTTATAAGAGATTCTTTCGCCTTTACAAGTGCAATCCAGCTTTCTGCCGTACCCTTTGTTGCCTATTATTTTAGGTATTATAATCTTTTATCAATACCAGCAAACTTTTTAATTGTGCCAATATTTGAAATAGCCATATATTTGATGTTTTTTATTATTTTTACCTATCCGATTTTAGGAAGACTTCTAAAATTAGCCTTTATCGGCCTAGATTTATTAGTAAGGTCTATACTTAATATGACAAGTTTCTTAGGATCTATTTCATTTTTAAGCTTAGACTTTGTGGCAGAAAATATTTTGGTATCCATATTTTTATTTATACTAATTTATATTTTTGCCAATGTAAAGGTAAAGAAGAACTTTGGTAAATTCCTGGGGCTTTCCCTTGCCATAACTTCCATGTCGATAGTCATGGATTTTGTAAATAGAGACATAAGCTATCAGATGATTGACATTGGCCAGGGAGATGCCTTTTTGATAGATGATAGGGGCAAATATTATATGATTGATGTAGGGGGACCTAAGTATAAGGACTATGATTCTGGCAAGAGAATCCTTGTTCCCTACCTTAAAAGCATTGGGGTTAAGGAAATTGATGGAGTCTTTATAAGTCATGAAGATAAGGACCATGCTGGTAACCTTGATTATTTGCTAGAAAATATTAGGGTTAAAAATATAATAGTTGATAAGTCTCTATCAAAAGAATTTAAGGATAAATACCAAGCAAAGATAATAAATATAGGTGATGAAGTCAAGCTTTCTGATGGTTTTATCAGATGTATTTATGATGGGGAGAATAATGAAAATGAAAATGATAAGTCAATGGGACTATTGATAAATATAAAGGGTAAGACAATCCTAAGCCTAGGAGACTTATCAGCTGAATTTGAAAATAGATTAGACCAAAGGGCTGATATATTAAAGCTATCCCACCATGGGTCAAGGTCATCTTCAAGTAAGGAATTTATAGATAAGGTAGATCCAGATATTGCCTTAATATCAGCAGGAAGAAATAACACTTACGGCCACCCAAATAGGGAAGTTTTACACAATATTAGGGGGATAAAGACCTACAACACCCAAAGTGATGGCCTAGTTAAAATTAGGGTTAAAAATAAGGAAATTAAAGTAGAAAAATATTTGAAAGGAGGGTTTTTTAGATGAAATATGTAGATTTTTTTAAAAGTCTAAGTGGTAATCAAACAAGCGGAGTTTATTTATTTGATTCTGAGGAAGAATACCTCAATACCACCCTGATAGAAGAGGCAGATAGAAAAATAAATATAAAAGACTTTAACCTAATAAGGATAAAGGGCGAGACAGACTACGAAACTCTCAAAAATTCCTACGAAACCTATCCTGTCATGGAAGATAAAAAGATAATAATCTGGCAGAATATAGACCTAAGTAAGGATAAGGTTGCTTCTTACAAGGAAGTCTTAGATGGACTTAGCAAAGATTTGGCAGATTTCCCAGCCTATGCGACACTTATGATTTTTTCTGATAATAAGCCATTTAAGGGCAAATTTTACAAGGAAGTTAAAAAGCAGGGAAATATTGTAGAAATTGAAAGGCTAAATAATAGGGAACTGAGGTCCTTCATCGGTAAGAGATTTTTAAGCAAAAATAAAAAAATCTCAAATCAATTTATAGGAGAAATAGTAGATAGATTTTCCTACCTATCCTACAACAGCGGGGTAGACTTATATGAAATAGTAAACTCAGTAGATAAAATCATATCAAATTCAAATGATGAAGTCATAACAAGAGAGGATATAGAAGATCAATTAGACCAGGTCCTTAATTTATCTATATTTAACTTAACAGATGCCCTTTCCAAAAAAGATACAAAAACAGCCATGAAGACCTTCTTATCAATGGCAAAATCAGGAGAAGACCTCTTTATGGTCTACCATATGATAATAAGGCAAATTAGGATTTTAACAACTATAAAAAGTCTGAGTCAAGCTTCCTACAATGATTCTTTTATGATGAAAACAGCGAAGATAGGAAGCTTCGAACTAAAAAAAGCCAAGGACTTTATAAGAAATTTCGGCCTTGATGAATTAATCGATATAAATGAAAGAATATTTGATATGGAAAAAAGAAGCAAGTCAGAAAATTTTGATATGAAAGATGAGCTCTTGAAGTTGATTGCCTTTGTGGGGATTTAGAGAATTTATAACTAAATGGAGATGTATTAAATATAAAAAATATTATTTAAATGGTCAAAATACTTGACCATTTTTAAAAACTGTGATATATTCAAGATGAATATAATTAAATTCACGAAAATAAAAAAATAAACGAAACTGCAATTTATAAAGGAGGTAATATAGTGGAATTTTCAGATGGAGAACTAATGGTAATGGAAGAATTGTGGAAAGGCGATGTCTTAGATGAAAATGGAGAAATTCAAGCCTTAGCCTTATCAAAAATATTAATGGAAAGGCACAATATAAGCAAAACATCTTGCTACACATTTTTTGGAAGATTAGTAGAAAAAGGAGCCATAGCTAGGAGGTATCCTAAATATACAATTAGGGTCCTTGTATCAAGGGAAGATGCCCTACTAAATAAGCAAAAAGAAGCCTTTCACAAACTTTTTAAGGGATCACTTTTAAATATTTGTAAAACGTTTTTACAAAATGAAGAAGTCACAAAAGAAGAAATAGAAGAGATGAAGAAATTAATAGCAAGCTTTGACGAAGAGGAGAAAGAAGACCAAGAGGAAGAAAAGAATGACACTAAGTCTAACTAGTGTTCTTATACTCGAAAAATCTATCAAAAGTCTTTTATTATCACTAGTGACTTCCTATTATAGAAGTAATTAAGAAAAAGTTGATCTGACAAGTGATAAATCTGATATAGAGTATGTCTTATATTTATCAAGGATTAGAGAAAAATGTCAAGAGAAAATAAAAAATAATTATCTTGAAATTTAAGGCACGTCAAACAAGCCTAAAAATTATGCTTAAAAAAATTAAATAACAATTAAATAACAACTAAATATTAGGTATATAAGCTTTGTTATCCCTCAAAACATCAAAAATTATGTTAGTAAGTTTTCTAGCAACAGCACCAATAGCTGTTCCATGAGCCTTACCCCTTTGTCTAAGTTTATAATAATATATAGACAAAGCAGGATCCTTAAAAGCTACAACACTAGCAGAAAGCCAAATAGCACGTCTAAGATAAGGAGATTAATTGTTATGATAAACTAATTATTGTTGGTTTAGTTTATTAAAGAAAATTAGTAGAGACTGTTGAAGCCTACATTAATTACGACAAGCATAACACTATATATAACATAGGTAGGTGAATGAAAATGAAAAATAAAAATTGTAAAAAAATAGGAAATGTTTTTGGTATAATAGCGGGTATTATATGGTTTTTTTTAGGTTTATCACAACACTTTTTAGAAAATTATGTAAATATTCTTATAGTACTTATTGGTATAGCTTTAATTATTATAAATATCATGCTACTTAAGGAAAATACATCTGATTAATATGTGTTAAAGATAGAGTTATTTAACAAAAAGGAGGAAAATATGAATAATAATAAATTAATAAAAAGAATTGCTATATTTTAGCAATACAAATAACCATTTTATCATTTCCATTTACAAATATAGGATATGCAGAGGAAAATTTTTCTGAAAAGTTAATTGTTGAGGAAAATGGAGTTTTATATCAATCAAAAAATCAGAAGGATTATTTTTTAGAGGTGTTTAAAGAAAATAAGTTTTATTATTTTTATATGGAAACTAGTAAGTATGTGAAGACATTTACATTAGATAGTAAAAATAATAAAATTATAGAAGCTTATTACAAAAAGATTGATGATTTAGATAATATTATTGAGTATAAAATACCTTCCAATTACTATGTAAATGCTCTAAATCAAAATAAGTCTATAGATCTACAACCTATAAATAAGACTACAGAAGACATAAAAATTTTAGGTTTGTTTAATAATATTTTTAATGAAATTCAAAAAATGGAAAGTGTAACCATTGATACAACAGATATAATTTCAAATGAAGTGTTAAATGATTTAGACAATGAAAGCTTGAATGTAGGTATAGAGAAAAACAGTTCTACAAATGGAAATAAGGCAATCAGAGCAGCACAAAATGTTTATGGGGACTATATTTTTAATAGATACTTAGGTAGTGGGAAATATTATAATAAAACAGGATATTTATATTTTACTAGAACATTTGGAGCAACTAAAATAACGGATATATGGGTAGCAGCTGGACGAACTGTGTCTGCTATTAGTCTTTTATTAGGCATTCCTGCTTCAGGAGTAAAAGCAATAATAAGTCTTGGAGTATCAGCTGCAGGTTTACTTATAT
Organism: uncultured Anaerococcus sp.; assembly: GCF_963512375.1. Lineage (NCBI taxonomy): Bacteria > Bacillati > Bacillota > Tissierellia > Tissierellales > Peptoniphilaceae > Anaerococcus > uncultured Anaerococcus sp. Next base: position 125,069 of record NZ_CAUPMI010000001.1, on the reverse strand, counting down.
CATTAAAACCTGAGACTGTCCATACATACAAGACTATGGTGCATGACTTAAAGGAAGTAAAAGTAGGATCTTATTACCCTTATCGTTCTTTAAAAGACATAACTGGTGAGGTACAGATGACAGACTGGGGAGTTTCACCATTTTACTATAAAAAAACAAGATATAGTGATAATATTTACTCAAATAATCAAGCTATAATCAAAAGAGGTTGTGAATTATATTAAATCAACTGTAAGATAAAAGAGTGAATTTCTCTTTTATCTGGAAGGCGGTAGTTATAAAAAAGGGGGCTGTTGCAAAAGTCCTAACATAGAAAAAAGACGAGGAAACTATATATCCTCGTCTTTTTCTGAGGTATGACGGGCATGTTCTAATGCTGGGGTGAAAATCCCTAAAGAGTGTGTTTGTCAACGAATCTGATAGCGACTTGCAAGTTTTAGATGGCGACATTTAGGAGAGAAGAAGCAATAGCGAAATCGTGGCTTGACGAACATGAACAGAATATAAGGCGTAAAAGGTGGGCAAGTTAGCCTCAGATAACAAAGACCCAAAAGACAACCGTAAACTCAAGGCGTAAATTCTGCAAGTAAACGATGAAAGTATTAGAGCTTATCCCGTGAGGTCTCATTAGCGAAACAGCAGTAACAACGAATAGTGAGAAGTCAGCAGAAGTCATTGTACTATCGTATACGGAACCGTACGTACGGTGGTGAGAGAGGACGGTGAATGAAATAATCATTTGCCTCTTACTCGATTTTTTTCGACTTCCTTAATTTCTTTCGCCGTTGCGGTTACAATCCATGTCATTATCATATGTGACTACAAAAAAAGAACGCTCCTATTCGTCGCATCTTTTTTTCTTTGCTGCATAATGTTTTTCATCAATTTCTCTTCACAACTTCGTTGTTCGATAAATTGTGAAAATCGTAAAAATTTTGCTCACAGTGTCTGTCTTTATTCTTTGCGACTACAAAAAAAGAACGCTCCTATTCGTCGCGTCGTTCTTTCCTTTCTGCATAATGTTTTTCATCAATTTCTCTTCACAACTTCGTTGTTCGATAAATTGTGAAAATCGTAAAAATTTTGCTCACAGGTGTGTATTTATTCTATGCGACTACAAAAAAAGAACGCTCCTTTTCGTCGCGTCCTTTTTTTTTCGCTGCATAATGTTTTTCTATTATTTTCCTACGTGCTTTGCACTTGTAAAATAATGAAAAACGCACAAATATTGCTGGCAAAGGTGTGTCTTTAGCCTATGCGACTCGAGAAATTAAACGCTCCTACTCGTCGCGTTGAATTTCTCTCCCTGCATAAAGTTTTTCTATTATTTTCCTGCGTGCTTCGCACTTTGTAAAATAATGAAAAACGAGCAGATATTGCTTGCAATATCTGCTCTACTTTTAAATGAGTGATTATCAGTAGTCATATGTCGGGATCCATTACTGATTATCACTCATTTTCTTATGCGTTTGCTGCGTTTAATTTTTTAGCTAATCTTGATGTTACAGATGCAACTCTGTTTTTGTGGATTACATTTTTGCTTTCTGCTTGTTTTAGCTTTTTGTCAACTAATTTTAGTAATTCTCTAGCTTGGTCTAGTTCATTTGCTTCTATAGCTGCTTCAAACTTTTTGATGTAAGTTTTGATTGCTGATTTTCTTGACTTATTTCTAAGAGTATTTCTTTTAGCGACTTCAATTCTTTTTTGACTTGATTTAATGTTTGCCATCTATTTTCACCTCTTCTCTTTTTTTACTTGACTTATGTATTCTACCATAAACTTTCAAAAAGCTCAAGTTTTTATTATATTTTTAAGAATTTTTTGAGAATTGACCCCATATAGTATATAATAATTCAAGGAATGAGAGGTTATTATGGAAGAGAAAAATAAAAAGAAGGATACCATCTTAAGTGTGATTTGGGATTGGGTTAAAACCATTGCTGTTGCCTTGATCATAACTTTTTTTGTTAAGTTTTTTATTGTTGATGCCACTAGAGTTTCTGGGGATTCGATGTTAAATACCCTACATAGTGATGATATGCTTATGGTTAATAAGATTGGAAAATATTTTGGCGACTATAAAAGGGGACAGATTGTTATTATTAATGCCCCAGATTACCCAAGTAGATTGTATGTTAAAAGAGTTATAGGAACTCCTGGCGATACTGTTAAGCTTAAGGATGGTAAGGTCCTTATTAATGGAGAAGTACTTGAAGAAAAATATATAGCAAGTGACCATACCCTAGAAGGTCTTGCTGGTGATGAATTTATCTTAGGTAGCAATGAATACTTAGTTTTTGGGGACAATAGGGATAATTCTAATGACTCTAGAAATTTTGGTAAGATATATAAAGAAGATATTGTAGGTCATGCATTTTTAAGGTTCTATCCTTTTGCTGATGCAGGACTTATTGATAATAATCCATATAAATAAGATTAGTAGGAGATATATGACAAAGAGAAAAGAAAATATTAGAAATTTTTCAATAATTGCCCATATTGACCACGGCAAGTCTACCCTTGCAGATAGGCTCATTGAAAAAAGTGAAAATATAAGCCAAAGGGATATCAAAGAGCAGATGCTTGATGATATGGAGCTTGAAAAGGAACGTGGTATTACAATTAAGCTTAAGTCTATTAAGATTCATTACAAGGCTAATGATGGCAAGACTTATGACCTCAACCTAATTGATACTCCAGGCCATGTGGACTTTAACTATGAGGTATCTAGGTCTCTTAAGGCTTGTGAAGGAGCTATTCTTGTTGTTGATGCTAGTCAGGGGGTTGAGGCTCAGACCTTGGCCAATACTTACTTAGCTCTTGAGCAAGATTTGGAAATTCTTCCAGTTTTAAATAAGATTGACCTTCCAAGCGCTAGGCCTGATGAGATTAAACTTGAGATAGAAAATCAGATTGGCCTTGATACTGATGGAATTCCAATGATTTCTGCCAAGACTGGCCTAAATATTGAAGATGTTTTAGAAGATATTGTTAAAAACGTACCTGCACCAGAAGATCATGATGATAAACCACTTAAGGCCCTTATTTTTGATTCTTATTATGACTCTTATGTGGGAGTTGTTTGTTATGTAAGAATCTTTGAAGGAGTTGTTAGACCTGGAGATGAGATTGTCATGATGAACACTGGCAAGAAATACGAAGTCAACCAAGTTGGTTATACAACAAGGGGTAGGATTGCGACAAAGGAGCTAAGAAGTGGAGACGTTGGCTTTATAGAGGCATCTATCAAGGAAGTAAAGGATGCTAGGGTCGGTGATACTATCACAAGTGTGTCAAATCCTACAGATAAGCCACTTTCTGGCTATAAGGAAGTCCTACCAATGGTTTATTCTGGTATCTATCCTGCTGAGGGTGAATCTTTTGATAAGCTAAGAGATTCTTTAGAAAAGCTTCAGGTAAATGACGCTGCCCTTGTATTTGAGCAGGAAAATTCTCAAGCTCTTGGTGTAGGTCTTAGGGCGGGTTTCCTTGGACTTTTACACATGGATATCATTACCCAAAGGCTTGAAAGAGAATATGACCTAGATATAATCGCTACTGCTCCATCAGTTATTTATAAGATTAAGCTTAAGGGAGAGGATGAAGAAAAAGAATTACAAAATCCTAATGATTTCCCAGATCCTACAGAAATCCAATATATAAAGGAACCAGAAACTATTTCTGAAATCATCACTCCAAAGGAATATATTGGTCAGGTAATGGATTTGGCCCAATCTAGACGTGGGGAGCTTATAAATATGACCTATATAGATGAAAATAGGGTTTCTATTAAGTATAAGATTCCATTAAATGAGGTAATTTACAATTTCTTTGACAATCTTAAGTCAAGGACAAAGGGTTATGCTTCCCTTGATTATGAAGTAACTGGCTATAAGGTTTCAGACCTAGTTAAGCTTAATATCCTAATTAACGAACAAAATGTCGATGCCTTATCTCTAATCGTTCATAGAGACAATGCCTATGCAAGGGGTAGGGGAATTGTTGAAAAGCTAAAGGATGAGATTCCAAGACAACAATTTGCCGTGCCAATCCAAGCGGCCATTGGTGCAAAAATTATAGCTAGGGAGACAGTAAGGGCCTTGAGAAAAGATGTTATCGCCAAATGCTATGGTGGTGATATTTCTAGAAAGAAAAAGCTTCTTGAAAAACAAAAAGAAGGTAAGAAAAAAATGCGTCAACTTGGTAATGTTGAAGTCCCACAAGAGGCCTTCCTATCAGTACTTAAGCTTGATGATGAATAAAATAAAAAAGGGTGTGATTTCTCACATCCTTTTTTGGTCTCTTGCTATGCTTAGGAAGATCAAAAACAAATAGATTCCTAAGGATAAAAATGCAATGTATTTAAAATCTGTCGTTGGATAATAGGTTGCTGTATTTAATCCTTTAACTGCAATAATTGCTAGGAAAAGTGATATGGGAGCACCAATTAGTAGAGTTTTTATTGGTAGACTTAGGGATTTTTTTCTGAGTTTTTCTTGTAAAAATATGGCAAAAGCTATTACAAAAAATCCAATGATTGACATCCAGGCATATAAACCAAAGACCAATCTTGGAAGTAGAGTTTGGCGAACTTCTCCATGTCCAATTACCATAATTGGCATGGATTCGTGGTTTTGATATTGGACAGTTTTTATCTTATCCTTATGAAAAGTTAGGGATTTTTTTGGCCTATCTTTATTAAAAAGCTCGTCATATTTTGTAGTATAGGCATCAAGGTAGATGGCATCTTCTGTGTCAGTATAATCAATCCCACTGACCTTGTCAGAAAATTCTACTGTGTAGATGGCATCGCCCTTGTAAACTTTGTACAAGTCCTTTTCATACTCAATATGCCTTGGCATGTTTAGATAAGATATGATAAAAATGAGTATTGATCCTATCAGCGAGACCACTGCTAGGGTGAAAAACCTAGTCTCTTTTTTTATCCTTTTTTCTACAAAATCTAGGGGCTTTGTATTTTCATTTTTAATTTCGATTTCATCTGTCAATAGGTTTTTGCACTTAGGGCAAGACTTTAAATGGTCTTCTACAAATTTAACTGATTCTTCGCTTAAAAGATTTTCCTTATATAAGGGAAGTAAATCTTTTATAATATCACAATTATTCATCATTTTCCTCCATTAATATTTTTAATTTTTCCTTGGCCCTGTGGTAGATGACACAGGCCCAGTTTTGGTTTTTCTTATAAACCTCTTCAATTTCCTTAAAAGATAGGTCGTTAAGTCTTAGTTTTACAACATCTTTGTAAGGATTTTCAAGGCTTTCTATTGCCATATCCAAATTAGATAGATTTTCTTTGTACAATAAATCTTTTTCAAAAGATTCCAATTCCTGGTCAAAGTCTTCGATTTTATCAGTGAGCAAAAGCCTTTTGTTTTTTTTATAATAGTTGTAATAGGTGTTTTTACCAATTTGAAAAAGATAAGATTTGACCTTGGAGTCTTCGATATTTTCAATATTTTTCATGGCCCTAATAAAGCTTTCTGAGCAAATATCCTGGGCCACTTCTTTATTCTTGCATAGATATAGCAAAAATCTATACAAGTCATCAAAATATATCCTATAAATTTTTTCTATATCCATAGTGCCTCCTTCATATAGTAGACAGTTTACTTAGTCATATCTTACAAAATTTTAAAATAAAATCCATTATTGTATAGTATATTTATCATGGATAAGGAGTATTTATGGATATTAAAGTTGATTTTACTGATTTAGTTATAAAAACTGATAGGCTTGTACTTAGAGCCTTTAGAGATTCTGATTTAGAAGATTTTTTTGAATACGCAAAAATACCTGGACTTGGTGAAATGGCTGGTTGGCCTCATCATGAAAATCTAGATTACACTAGGGAAGTTTTAGAAAGATTTAAAAAAAATAAAAACGTCCTTGCTATAGATATGGATGGCAAGGTAATCGGATCTATAGTACTTCGCCCAGTGGATGAGGATTTTTATAAAGAATTTGAAGGTAAAAAGGCCAAGGAGATAGGTTTTGTATTAAGTCCTGCTTACCATAGGCAAAAAATTATGACAGAAGCTGTTAGGGCCCTTATGAAATATGCCTTTGAAGAGCTTGGTCTTGATTATATTTCTGCTGGCTATTTTAGAAATAATTTTAAGTCTAGAGATTTTCAAAAGAAGCTTGGCTTTACTTATTATGGCAGCCATGTTGTAAAAGTTCCTATGGGAATTTTAGCACCAGTTCACCAAACAATTTTGACTAAAGAAGACTATAAAAACCATAAAATAGGCCATGTAGAAGAGAAAAAAACAGCAAAGGCAAGCGAAGAGCTAGTTTTAAAGTCAGAATGCGAGATAATTAAAAGATTATATTTCGAAAAGGAAAATGAATTTAGTCCAAAAAACTCAGGTCATGCTTACTATATTGTCGTGATAGAAGGCAGGGTCAGGATTATAGCAGATGGTAAGGAATACACATATTTTCCTGCTGATGTCCTTAGGATAAAGAAGGGGTCTGATTTTAAGATAATAAGCAGATCTGCTGCTAAGCTAGTGCTTATAGAATTGATAGGTAAAAATGAATAAGATAGGAGCCTATATTCATATTCCCTTTTGTGAGAAAAAGTGTTATTATTGCGACTTTGCAGCCTTTCCTAATCTAGAAAATTGGATTAGGCCCTATGTTTCAAATCTTGTAAAAGAAATAAATTTTTATAGGCAAAGGATGGATGTAATCATAGATACCATCTATATTGGCGGAGGGACACCTTCTTATATAGACGCTCGACTCATTGAAGAAATAGTAGATGAAATCTATAAATTTAAGACGGACATAAAAGAATTTACAATTGAGGCAAATCCAAATTCTCTTGATAAGGAAAAGCTTGAAATTTATAAGAAGCTTGGCATAAATAGGATCTCGCTAGGAGTCCAATCCTTTGATGATAGGGTCCTTAAAAATATTGGCAGAAACCACACAAGAGAGAGAGCCCTCAGGGATATAGATTTGATTAGGGAAGCAGGATTTAAAAATTTATCCTTTGATTTGATGCTAAACCTCCCTGGTCAAGATTTGGATTCTGTAAAAAAGGACTTGGATTTTGTAAAGAAAATTAATCCAGACCATATTTCTTGGTATTCCTTGATTCTTGACAAAGGATCAAGGTTCTATGCCCTTGATAGGCAAGGTAAGCTTGATTTAATGGATAGCGATTTAGAGGTAGATATCTTTGATATGATAATAGATGAACTTGCTAAGCTAAAACTTAATAGGTATGAGATATCAAATTTTGCCAAGCAAGGTTTTGAATCACTTCATAACAAAAAATATTGGAATGGCGAGGGTTACTTTGGTTTTGGCCTTGGAGCTAGCGGCTATCTTTCAAATACCAGATATAGCAATACAAGAAATCTAGCAATTTATGATAAGTTTATAAGAGAAAATAAGCTTCCTATTATAAATAAAGAATTTATTGATAAGGATGAGAAGGAAAAAGAATATATAATTTTTAAGCTAAGAGAGGTAGAGGGTATAAATCTTAAGACCTTTAAAGAAAAATTTAAGGCTGACTTCTTAGAAAAATATAAAGAGTCAGTTGATAAATTTTATAGGGATGGATTTTTTAAAATATCTGATAGGATAAGCTTTACTAAGAAGGGATTTTCTCTTTCTAATGAGTTTTTCCTAGAAATAATATAATATTTCTTGACAAAGAAATCCTAGCTAGTATACTATAATTAGCAGTCGATACTAAAGAGTGCTAAAAGGAGTGAAAGACTTGAAAGATAGAAGAATGCAGATACTTTTCTCTATCATAAACTCCTATATCCTAGAGGGAGAACCAGTAGGCTCTAAGAGTTTGGCTGATGATTATTCCTTTGATGTATCACCGGCTACTATTAGAAATGATATGTCATCTCTAGAAAAGAAAGGCCTCCTAAAAAAGGCCCATACCTCAAGTGGTAGGCTACCTTCAGATAAGGGCTACAGATTTTTTGTAGACCACTTACTTGAAAATGGTCTTTTAGATAAGAAAAATGATCCTAAAAACTTGAGGAAAATTTTGGATAAGAGATATCATAATGCTACAGATATTGTAGATTCAGCTACAAAGATTTTAGCGACAATTACAAATCTGACAGCAGTATCTATCACATATAAAAATCAAATAAAATCAATAGCCAACATAGAGCTATTAAGGGTAAACGATTATGCACTCATACTTATAGTAGTCTATGACAATGGCCTAGTTGTTAATGATTTGATTTATTTAAAATACGAGATAGATGACGAAAGTCTAGCGCAAATTAATAATATATTAAGGAGCGAGCTAATTGGTTCAAGTATTTATGATATAGGAAAGAAAATCATAAGTATAGAAGAGAAGTTAAATCTAAATTATAAGTATTTGCTCGATATAATCCAAACTAAGATGGAAAATGAATCTAGCAAGGATTCTGATAAGGAAATCAAGATAGAGGGTTTGGGTAATATATTCAATTTTAAAGAATTTGATGATATAGTCAAAGCTAAAGAATTTATCAATCTCTTTGAAAATCCAGATATTATTACAGATTTTCTAACTGATAAAAATGACCAAAGCCTAGTCATCACTATCGGAGAAGAAAATAAAATCGACCAGTTAAAGGAAAATACAATCATAACTTCCTATTTTAAGGTAGATGAAAATACCATCGGTAAGATTGGCATAGTCGGTCTTACTAGGATTAGATATAAGGAAGTTATAGAAAGTATTAAGCTAGTTTCAGATTTACTAAATGAATAAAAAGGTAAGGTGAATGATTTGGCAGATGATAAAATAAAAGATGAAGAAAAATTAGAAGAAGAAAATATAAAAGAAAATCCAGAAGATGAAGAAGTAATCGATGCTGAAATAGTTGACGATGAGGAGGAAACTTCATCAGAGGATAATGAATATTTAGAAAAATACCAGAGACTTATGGCAGATTTTGCAAATTATAAGCAAAGAGAAGAAAAGTCTAAGGCAGACTTTAAGAAATTTGCATCAAGCTCTCTAGTAGAAAAGCTTCTACCTGTTTTAGATAACTTTGACAGGGCCCTTAAAGATAAGGATGAAGAAGATCCTTTCGTAAAGGGAGTCATAATGATAAGAGATGAATTTCTAAAGACCCTCAAAAACGAGGGCTTAGAAGAAATCGAATCTGACGGATGCGTTTTTGATCACAATTTGCACCACGCAGTAATGACAGAAGCAAGCGATACAGTCGAAGAAGATCATATAATAGAAACATTCCAAAAAGGATATACATTACACGGCAAAGTCCTTAGACCAGCAATGGTTAAGGTAAGCAAATAGGAGGAAAAAGATATGGCAAAAATTATAGGAATTGACTTAGGTACAACCAACTCTGCAGTAGCAGTAATGGAAGGTGGACAAGCAACAATTATACCAAACAGCGAAGGTAACAGAACAACTCCATCAGTAGTAGCTTTCTCAAAAGATGGCGAAAGATTAGTTGGTGAAACAGCAAAAAGACAAGCAATTACTAACCCAGATAGAACAATAGCATCAGTAAAAAGAGAAATGGGACATGATTGGAAGTCTCCAGAAATAGATGGCAAGAGATATACACCAGAAGAAATCTCTGCAATGATTCTTCAAAAGTTAAAGGCAGACGCAGAGGCTTATCTAAATGATACAGTTACAAATGCAGTAATTACAGTACCAGCCTACTTTACAGATGCTCAAAGACAAGCTACAAAGGATGCTGGACAAATCGCAGGTCTAAAAGTAGATAGGATTATCAACGAACCAACAGCAGCAGCCCTATCTTATGGTATGGATAAGGAAACTGACCAATCTAAGATAATGGTATACGACCTTGGTGGTGGTACATTCGATGTTTCAATACTTGAAGTAGGTGATGGAGTATTTGAAGTTCTTTCAACAAGAGGAAACAACAAGCTTGGTGGAGATGACTTTGACCATGCAGTTGTTGAATATCTAGCAGCTGAATTTAAGAAAGAATCAGGTGTTGATTTAACAAAAGACCTAACAGCTATGCAAAGACTAAAAGATGCAGCAGAAAAGGCTAAAAAAGAATTATCATCAACATTAACAACAAATGTTAACCTACCATTTATAACAGCAGTAGATGGCCAACCTGTCCACTTAGACATCAACCTAACAAGGGCTAAATTTAATGAGCTAACCCATGATCTTGTAGAAAAAACAAGAAAACCAGTAGAAGATGCCTTAAAGGATGCAGGCCTATCAGCTTCTGATATAGACAAAGTTTTACTAGTAGGTGGTTCTACAAGAGTACCAGCAGTTCAAGAGCTAGTTAAAAATATAATTGGTAAAGAACCACAAAAAGACATCAACCCAGATGAATCAGTTGCAATAGGTGCAGCTATCCAAGGTGGTGTCCTAACAGGTGAAGTAAAAGACCTATTACTACTAGATGTAACACCATTATCATTAGGTATCGAAACACTTGGTGGTGTAGCTACAAAATTAATCGAAAGAAATACAACAATACCTACAAAGAAGAGCCAAATATTCACAACTGCAGCAGATGGACAAACAGAAGTAGACATCCACGTAGTACAAGGTGAACGTGAAATGGCAGCAGACAATATAACTCTTGGTAGATTCCAACTTACAGGAATTCCTGCAGCTAGACGTGGTGTTCCACAAATCGAAGTAACCTTTGATATAGATGCTAATGGTATAGTAAATGTAACAGCTAAAGACCAAGGTTCAGGTAAGGAACAAAAGATAACAATCACATCATCTTCAAACCTAACAGAAGAAGAAATCGATAAAAAGGTAAAAGAAGCAGAACAATTTGCTGAAGAAGATAAGAAGAAAAAAGAAACAATAGATGCTAAAAATAACGCTGAAAACCTAGTTTACCAAGCTAGAAAGACAGTAGAAGATGCAAAACTAGAAGGCGGCGAAAAAGAAGCTATAGAAGCTAAGGCTAAAGAACTAGAAGATGCAATAAAAGCTGATGACTTAGATAAGATCAAAGCACTTACAGAAGAGTTAACAAATGAAATCTACAAGGTAAGTGAAAAGATGTATAAGCAAAGCCAAGCTGGAGCAGAAGGTTCTAGCCAAAGCGATGAAGATGTAGTAGATGCTGACTATGAAGTAATCGATGAAGATGAAGAATAATCTTTTGAAAGATTTATTATAGCTAGTATAATAAAAACAATTGATAAAAGGGGCTATTTCCTAGAGAAATAGCTTTTTTTATGATTTGGAGGTAAAATGAGAGATCCGTATGAAGTGCTTGGAGTAAGCAAGGACGCCAGCACTGCTGATATAAAAAGAGAATATAGAAAACTAGCCAAAAAATACCATCCAGACCTAAATCCTGGAGATGAAGAGGCTGAGAGCAAATTTAAGGAAGCAACCCTTTCTTATGAAATCCTATCAGACCCTCAAAAGAAGCAACAATACGATATGTATGGGGCAGCTGCCTTTGAAAATGGTGGCCCTGGTGCTGGTGGATTTTCATCAGGTTTTGGTGGCTTTGGCGATATATTTGGCGATTTATTTGGAGATATATTTAGCCAAGGCTATGGGGCAAGCAGGGCCAAAAGACCTGTAAAGGGAGCTGATATCCAGCAAGTAATAAACCTGTCCTTCCAAGAAGCAGCCTTTGGTGTAAGCAAGGAAATTCAGGTAAGAAGAGAAGTAGAATGCCATGTCTGCCACGGTTCTAAGGCAGAAGAGGGTTCTGAAAAACACACCTGTCCAGATTGCCATGGCCAAGGAGTGGTAAATCAAGTCTCAAGGACAGCCTTTGGAACCATGTCAAGGACAGTAACCTGCGATAAGTGCCATGGAACTGGTGAAATAATTGATAAACCATGCAAAAATTGCAAGGGATCTGGAAAAGAATTTAAATCAGAAAAAATTAAAATCGATATACCATCAGGTATAGAAGATCAAAATGTCATAAGGCTAAGTGGCAAGGGTCATATGGGCGAAAATGGCGGCCCTTATGGTGACTTATATGTAATAGTAAGGGTAAGTGACCATGAAATATTTAAAAGAGATGGTCTAGATATTTATTATGAAATGCCAATAAGCTTTACAACAGCAGCCCTAGGTGGCAAGATAGATGTGGCAACCTTAAAGAAGAGTGTTGAGTTTGAAATACCAGAAGGTACCCAAACAGGCCAAAGATTTACCCTAAGAAATGAAGGAATCAAAGATTCACGCACAGGTAGACAAGGCAATCTCTACTTCTATGTCAAGATTGTAACACCTAAGAAGCTAAATAAAGCCCAGAAAGAGGCCCTAAAAGCCTTTGCTGATGCAAGTGGAAACAAGGTAAAAGAAGAAAAATCATTTTTTGATAAAGTTAAGGATTTTTTTGAATGACAAAAACATTTAATATAATAACCCTAGGATGTAAGGTAAACCAATATGAATCTGAAGCTATCGAAGAAATCTTTGAAGCAAGAGGATTTGAAAGAAAAGAAGAAAATGCAGATATCTATGTCATAAATACCTGTACAGTTACAAACATGTCTGACAGGAAAAGCCGACAGATGATATCAAGAGCAAGGACTGACAACCCAGATGCAATAATTGCTGTAATGGGTTGCTATTCTCAAGTAAAACCTGAAGAAGTAGCAAAAATAGAAGGTGTAGACATAATTCTAGGCTCTAGAAATAAAGAAGAAGTAGTAGAACTCTGCGAGGACTTTTTACAAAACAAAGAAGCGACAGATAAGTTAATATCAGTTTCTGAAGAAAAAACTTATGAAGATTTAGCCATCTCTAATCAAACAGGCATGACCAGGGCCTATATGAAAATCCAAGATGGTTGCAACATGTATTGCTCTTACTGCTTGATTCCTTACGCTAGGGGCAATGTAGTAAGCCGTCCTATGGATTCGATAATAAAAGAAGCTAGCCGCCTTGCTGACAATGGCTTTAAGGAAATAGTCCTAACAGGCATTCATGTAGCAAGCTACGGCAAGGATTTTAAAGACGGAACATCCCTTATAGATGTAATAGAAAATGTGGCTAATGTTGATGGGATTAAAAGAATTAGACTTTCATCAATGGAGCCAAGACACATTACAAAAGACTTCCTAGAAAGGATGAAAAACACAGGTAAGGCTTGTGATCATTTCCACTTATCTCTACAATCAGGCTCAGATGACATCCTAAGGGCAATGAATAGAAAATATGACACAAAAACCTTTAAAGAAAAGGTAGATTTAATTAGAGAAGTATTCCCAAATGCAGGCCTTACAACAGATATCATCGTAGGTTTTCCAACAGAAACAGATGAAAATCACAAAGATACCCTAGACTTTGTAGATAGGATTAAATTTGCCAAAACTCACCTATTTAAATATTCTCAAAGGGATGGGACAAAGGCAGCCACAATGGGCGGTCAGGTAAATGGAAATATCAAAAAGGATAGGCTAAAAGATTTAGAAAAAATTGAAGAGACAAATAGAAAAGAATTTTTAAACAAGCAAATTGGAAAGACTCTTTCAGTCCTATTTGAATCAAAATCAGATATAAAAGGCTTCAAATCAGGATATTCAACCAATTATTTAAGGGTAAATGTCAAAGATCTATCAATAAAAGATAATGAAATTTTTGATGTAAAAATTACTGGCATAGAAAATAATGAACTTATTGGCCAAATTATTAAATAAAAAACTTTACTCTTAAATTCAATTATGGTATTATATATACTAATGGGGGTGAAGTATGGATTGTGTATTTTGTAAGATTATAGATGGAGAGATTCCATCAAAGATAATCTATGAAGATGAAGATGTAATTGCATTTGATGACGTAGATCCACAAGCACCTATCCATTTTCTTGTTATACCAAAAAAGCACATTAAATCTTTAGATGAGCTTAGCGAGTCAGACTCTTCCTTGCTAGGAAAAATATTTTTGACTATCAAAAAGATAGCTCGTGAAAAAGGCATAGCTGAAAATGGCTACAGAGTAGTCCATAACATCGGTGAAGATGGGGGACAAAGTGTAGCTCACATGCATTTTCATGTCCTAGGCGGAAGAAGCCTACAATGGCCACCAGGCTGATTTGAAATCTTAAGTGCGGATACGAGAGGGGGGATAGAGATGACAGAAATCAGAGTTGGAGAAAACGAATCAATCGACAGTGCGATTAAAAGATTCAAAAGACAATGCGCAAGATCCGGTGTACTTTCTGAATATAGAAGAAGAGAACACTACGAAAAACCAAGCGTTATAAGAAAAAAGAAAAATGACGCTGCTAAAAGAAAAAATAGAAAAAACAGATAATAATTTAACCATCCATAACCTGGATGGTTTTTTTATGGAAAAAGAAAGACCTAGACTATATTAAGTGTCTAGGTCTTTGTTTTTTTTATTTAATCTTTTTTACTTACAAAATATATAACAAGAACAAGATAAGCCATGTAAATGATATATGTTATATTATTAGACCATGGAAAGGAAGCTTCTGGATGATTTAGAGCAAAAAATATAAGATTATTTCTATTACAAGCATTACCAAGCCTATACTTAAATTCTTTTTTTGTTATTTTCATAAGATTTCCTATTTAAAATTAATCACATATTCATAAATTTCGTTTTTTGAAAATCCGCTTTCTTTTTTGATTTTTTTGACGATTTCCTTGGTAGATTTGCCTTCATCAATCATTTGTCTTATTTCTTCATCAAAGTTTGAAATATCCTCAAATTCTTCTTCCTTTTTGCCTTCCAAAATTAGGACAAATTCACCCTTAAAGGTGATCTCTTCTGGATCTATGTCTTTTATTGTGTAGGTTTTGTATTCTTCAAACTTTTTTGTTAATTCCCTAGCTATGGTAAGTTTTCTTTCTGGGAATATTTCCTTGAAATCTTCGATAGTTTTTGGAAGGTTGTGGACAGAATCAAAAATTATTGATGTCTTTTCTTCGTTTTTTAATTTTTCGTAAAAATCTTTTTTCTCCTTAGTTTTTTTGCCTATAAAACCATAAAAGGAGAAGGCTGACATATCTTGACCAGACCCTATGAGAGCTGTTAGGATTGAGCTTGGGCCAGGTAGGATTGTGTAAGAAATATTATTTTCTATGCATTTTTTAATTAATATTTCCCCTGGATCTGACATGCCAGGCATGCCTTGGTCGCTTATAACTGCTATTGTCATACCTTCTTTTGCTTTTTTTATTAATTCTTCGCCCTTGGCCTGTTCGTTAAACTTGTGGTAGGAAGTTAGGGGCTTATCTATTTCGTAGAAATTTAAAAGCTTTTTAGACTCCCTGGTATCTTCGCAGGCTATTAGGTCGACTCCTTTTAGGGTAGATATGGCCCTTAGAGTCATATCTTCGAGGTTGCCGATTGGTGTTGGCACAAAATATATTTGATAATCCATTAGTCCTCCTTGTAGGTTCCGTTTATTTTTCTAACTTGGTCGGTATATGAACCGTCCTTATAAATTATAATTGGGTCTTCGATTTTAAGACCATCTTTGGCATTTTTTACAAATTCTATGAGGATAAATTGGGGCTTAGTATCAAAGGTAGATGATACAAAACGGATTCTTTTTGCCTTAAGATTGCCTGATTTTTGAAAGATTTCTACCATTCTTTCCGGCTTGTGGACCATAAAAAGTTTGCCCTTATCCTTTAAGGTCTTGTTGGCAAATGAAAATATATCGTCTAAATTAAGATAGATTTCTTGTCTGGAGATAAGAAATTCCTCATCCTTATTGCCTATATTGTGGCCTTTCTTATAATAAGGCGGATTGGTTATGATATAATCTAGAGAGTTTTCCTTAAAATCTATTTTATTTAGGTCATTGGCGATAATTTCTATATTGTCTATGCCATTAAGGGCTAAATTTTCCCTTAAAATTTCTACTTTGTGTTTTTGAATTTCTACAGCATAGACCCTATTAAGCTCATAAAGGTCATTTGCCATCATGGCGAGTATTCCATTTCCTGCTCCTATATCTAAAAGGTTAGCTCCTTTTTTCATCTTGGCAAAGTCTCCTAAGAGGATTGAATCAATCCCGAAGGAATAGGACCCATCTACATGAATCATCTTTATCTTTGTTCTTGGTATATAATCTAGTTTTCTCATAAGTCTATTATATCAGATTATGGAAAAATATAAATTCAAAATAATATTTGACATTGGGAAAACCTTATATTATAATATAAATGTAATTAGAAATAATCTTCAGGGCGGGGCGTAATTCCCCACCGGCAGTTATAGTCTGCGAGCGAAAGCCGAATCGGTGAAATTCCGATGCCGACAGTTAGAGTCTGGATGAGAGAAGTTTATATTTTTTCCCTATATTTGTGAAAAAATTTTCTTTTAATTTTAGTCCCTGAAAGGGGACTTTTTTGTTCCCCAAAAGGAGGAGATTTGAATTACGAAAATTTGATGAAAGAGTGCTTTAAACTAGCTAAAAAGGGAGCGGGAAGGGTTCTTACCAATCCCATGGTTGGGGCGCTTGTATATAAGGATGGAGAAATTATAGGCAAGGGCTATCATAAGTCTTTTTATGATGACCATGCAGAAATTGACTGCTTTAAAAATCTCAAGGAAGACGCAAAAGGTGCTACACTTTTTGTAAACTTAGAGCCATGTTCACATTTTGGCAAACATCCGCCTTGTGTTGATGAAGTCATAAGAAGGGGCATAGCTAAGGTTGTTATAGCAAACCTTGATACTAATCCAAAAGTGGATGGGATTAAAAAGCTCAAGGAAGCTGGTATTGAGGTTGTTACTGGAGTTTTGGAAGATGAAGGCAAGAGGCTAAATGAGAAGTTCTTCTTTAATATGAAATATAAGAGACCTCTTGTTAGTCTAAAATATGCCATGAGCCTTGATGGGAAAATAGCCACAGAAACTTATGATTCTATGCGGATCAGTGGTGAAAAATCAAGGGCCTACGTCCACAAGCTTAGGAATGATTATGATGCTATTATTATAGGGAAAAATACTCTGTTAAAGGATAGGGCAAGGCTTAATTGCAGGCTTAAAGATGGGGTTGACCCTATTAGAGTTATAGTTGCTTCTGACTTAGCTTTTGATCCTGACCTTGATATTTTTAACCTAGAATCAGATAAGAAAACTTATATAGGAACCATAGGAGATAAGGAAACTAACTTAAATGCTGAGATTATTTCCTGCAAAGAAAAGGATGGCCAGGTTGATTTAAAGGACTTAGTTGAGAAACTATACAAAATGAATGTCTCATCTATTTTAGTTGAAGGCGGATCTCTACTCAATTCTTCATTTTTGGAAGCAGACCTAGTTGATAAAATATATGAATTTATAGCCCCAATCGTACTTGGTGGAGAAAATTCTAGATCAGCCTTCATGGGAGAAGGAGTCAAGACTATAAAAGATGCTAAGAAATTTAGAATTGATCATATAGAAAGATTTGATGAAGACATCATGCTAGAGGTGAGAAATGTTTACAGGGATTTCAGTTGAATTAGGCAAGGTAAGCCAGTTTTCAAATAAGTCTGACCACGTAGAGATTAAAGTCACTTGTAAGGAAGTCTTAGAAGATTTAAAACTTGGAGATTCTATTATGACTGATGGAGTTTGCCTGACTGTAAAGGAATTTGGTCCTGATTATTACAAGGCAGATTTAATGCAGGAAAGCCTAGATAAGACAAAATTTAATCCCTCAATGCTTGGAAAATATGTCAACCTAGAAAGGGCCCTTCGTTTTGCTGATAGGCTTGATGGTCACATTGTCCAAGGTCACATCGATGGGGTTGGAAAACTTATATTAATAAATAAAAATGTCTATAGGTTTAAAACAAAAAGGGAAATTTGTAAGTATATAGTCAACAAGGGATCGGTAGCCATAGATGGCATATCTTTGACAGTATCAAAAGAATCAGCAGATACTTTTGAAGTTTCACTCATTCCTGAAACTATTGCAAATACTAATTTTAAATATAAAAAGATTGGCGATTTGGTAAATATAGAAACAGACATAATCGGAAGATTTGTAGAAAAATTATACAAAAATGAAAATAAGGAGGACTTAAGCTCACTTTTGGGGCTAAATTGATATGGATAGTATAAAAGAAGTAATAAAAGCATTAAAGAGAAATGAAATCGTAATAGTGACCGATGATGAATCAAGAGAAAACGAGGGAGACTTCATCTGCCCTGGCGAAAATGTGACAGGACAGATGGTAAATATAATGGCAACTTACGGCAAGGGCCTCATTTGTACACCAATATCAAAGGCGGTAGCAGAAAGATTGAACCTCCACCCAATGGTTGAAAATAATACAGATAATCACGAGACAGCCTTTACAGTCTCTATCGATCATGTCGATACAACTACTGGAATATCAGCTTTTGAGAGGGCTAAAACAATCAGAGAGCTTGTAAATCCTAATTCAAAAGCAGAAGACTTTAGAAGGCCAGGCCACGTCTTTCCTTTAATAGCCAAAGAAGGAGGAGTCTTGGTAAGGGATGGCCATACAGAGGCGACAGTTGACCTTATGAGGCTAGCAGGCCTTAAGGAAGTAGGTCTATGCTGTGAAATTATGGCAGATGATGGCCATATGATGAGGGGTGATGACCTTAAGAACTTGGCTAAAGAGCTTGGTCTGAAGATGACAACTGTAGAAAAAATCCAAGAATATAGGAGATCTCTTGAGGAAGTAGGGCTTAAGAAAACAAATCCAGTAAAACTACCAAGTGATTATGGAAATTTTGTTGCTTACGGCTTCCTTGATGAAAAAACTGGTAAAGAGCACATAGCCATAACCAAGGGAGATATCAAAGCTAAAAATGTTCTAACTAGGATTCATTCGGAGTGCCTAACTGGTGATGTACTTGGATCAAAAAGATGTGATTGTGGTAGTCAACTCCACAAGGCTCTCAAGAAAATTGAAGAAAACGGCCAGGGCGTCCTTCTTTATTTACGCCAAGAAGGCAGGGGTATAGGCTTATTTAACAAGCTTAAGGCCTACGAACTCCAAGAACAAGGCTATGACACTGTCGATGCTAACCTAAAGCTAGGCTTTCCTGAGGATATGAGAGATTATAAAATAGCAGCAGAAATGTTAAGAAAGCTAGGGGTAGAGTCAATTAGCCTTATGACAAATAATCCTGACAAAATTAATCAAATAGAAAAATATGGGATTAGGGTGGAAAAAAGAGAACCTTTAGAAATAAGGTCAAATAATATAGATAGAAATTACCTAAAAATAAAAGCTATAAGAATGGGACATGAATTAAAAGAATTTAAGGAGATAAAAAATGCGTGAATTTAGTGCTAATTTAGTTTCAAATAATAAAAAATATGCCATAGTGGTTGCAAGATTTAATAATTTTATAACAGATAGGTTGCTTGAAGGTTGCCTTGATGCCTTGAAAAGACATGAGGTGAAAGATGATGAAATATCTATAGTAAGGGTGCCTGGTGCCTTTGAAATACCTCTTGCTGCTAAGAAACTTGCAAAAAAAGATGATATAGATGCTGTAATTTGCTTGGGAGCTGTAATTAGAGGAGATACACCACACTTTGATTATGTTTGTGCAGAAGTATCTAAGGGAGTGGCAGCTGTAGGTCTTGATAGCGAAAAACCAGTGATATTTGGAGTTGTAACAACAGATAATGTAGACCAAGCAGTCCAAAGGGCAGGAGTTAAGTCAGGAAATAAGGGAGCAGAAGCAGCTATTTCTGCTATAGAAATGGCAAATTTGGTCGACCTTATATGATCTTAGTATTTGACTTTGACGGGACAATCCATAAGACGGAAATAGCCTACAAAAAGGCCATTATAGAAAGCCTTAGCGACTTAAAATTATCAATTGATGATTTTGACTTCAAATCCTTTATAGGGATGGGGCCAAAAGAGGTTTGGGATATAATTTTAAAAGATGATTCTGATAAAACCCCTTATATAAGAAAAAATGGCGATAGGATTATAAAATATATGACTGAAGTAGGCGAGCTTTATGATGGAGCCATTGAAACACTTTCCTATCTAAAAGAAAAATACGAACTCTATATTTTATCAAAGTGTAGGAGAGTTTACATGGATGCCGCCAGGGAAAAGTTTGGCTTAGATAGGTATTTTTCAAAATATTTTATTGGGGAAGACTACGATTATTTGGATAAGTATAAGATTCTTAGAAAAGAACTAGACAGCGATTATATAATGATTGGCGACCGTAGGGAAGATATGGAGGCAGGCCTTAAGAACAAACAGAAGACAATTTTTGCGACTTACGGCTATGGAAATCCAACGGAGGCTTGTGGAGTAGATATAAAAATCTCTTCAATATTAGAATTAAAGGATATTTTATAAATTATAAATAAAAAAGCTAGCCTTGGAGAATTGTAAATAAATTCAACAAGGCTAGCTTTATTTATAATTTAATTTATATTAGGCAGTGTGGATTGACTTAGCTTCTAGGTATTCCATAAGTCCAAATTTTCCACCTTCTCTGCCTACTCCTGATTGCTTAAAGCCACCAAAAGGTAGTTCAGGGCTTCCTCCGTTAGAATTTAGGTAGACATCGCCAGCTTTGATTTCATAGGCGATTTCTTCTGCTTCTTCTTCATTGCCAAAGACAGCGGAAGATAGGCCAAAGTCCACAGCATTTGCTACTTCTATAGCTTCTTTTTTATCTTTTACCTTTATTATAGAAAGGACAGGTCCAAAAATTTCCTTATCGTGGATGGCCATACCTGGCTTAACATCAGTAAAGATGACAGGTTTTACATAATAGCCAACTTTGTTTTCTGTAGGCACTTCTCCTTTAAGAAGGCTAGCACCTTCTTTGATTCCTTCTTCTATAAAGCCCTTAACCCTGTTAAATTGCTTTTTACCAGCTAGGGTCCCAACGACTGTTTTTTCATCATTTGGATCACCTACTGGATAATTATCATATTGAGCTAGGAATTCTTTTATAACATCCTCGTAAATATCTTCAGTTATAATTACCCTTGATAGGCATGAGCAAGTTTGGCCTACATTTAGGTATACTCTGTTTAATACTTGCTTTACACCCATTTTTATATCGGCCCCCTTAATGAAGACTGCTGGGGACTTACCACCAAGTTCAAGAACAACTTTTTTAGATGTATCCATGGCATGCTTGGCTGAAGAAGCTCCTCCAGCAAGGCTTCCTGTGTAAGAAACCATGCCTACCTTAGGATGGGAGTTTAAAATATCTCCAACCTCCGCTCCAGATCCTGTGATTAGGTTAAAAACGCCCTTAGGCAGACCGATTTCATCAAAGGCCTTGGCCACAAAATAGGCTGTAAGTGGTGTATCTGAGGCAGGTTTTTGGACTACTGTACATCCCATTAGTAGGGCGGGTATAACTTTCATTACGATTTGTCCTAAAGGATAATTCCAAGGGGTAAGGCTAGCTACAACTCCAATTGGCTCCATCCTTACATAACCACCATTCATATCAATTCTATAATCGATTTTCCTAGCCTGGTCGATAAAGACATCTATTCTTTTCATCTGTTTGTCAAATTGGCCTGGCTTTGCAATTCTTATTGGTACTCCAAGTTCATCTTTGATTGTCTCTATAATTTCATCTTGGTGATCTATCATCCGATTCTTAAATTTCTCTATATAGGAAATTCTTTCTTCAAGACTAGTTTTAGAAAAAGTTTTAAAAGCCTCATAAGCAGACTCAACTGCAAGGTTTATTTCATCGGCACTAGCCTTTGGGACTCTCCCTATAATTTTTCCTGTGGCTGGATTTTCAACCTCTATCCATTTGTTTGTTTGGCTATCAATATATGATCCATTTATATATAATTTTTCATTGTTAAGTTTTTCAAAATTCATATCATTACTCCTTCCTATTTTGTGTACCCGATTTTTCTTAAATTTATCAAAAGGGTATAATATAAAAAAATAAAGAACTTAAATTTAAGGAGATATAAATGAAATATTTTGGTACAGATGGATTTAGGGGAGAAGCCAATGAAGGGCTTAACGTATACCATGCCTTTAAAATCGGTAGATTTATAGGAGATTATTTTTCAAAAAAGAAAAATGGCAATGGTAAGATCCTAATAGGCAAGGATACCAGAAGGTCTTCATATATGTTTGAAGATGCCTTATCAGCTGGTATTACATCTTCAGGCTCAAATGCCTACCTACTCCACGTTACAACAACTCCTTCAGTTTCATATATAACAAGGGTAGAAGATTTTGATTGTGGAATTATGATCACAGCAAGTCATAATCCTTACCATGATAATGGTATAAAGATTATAAATAAAAATGGCGAGAAAATGGAGGATGACTTCCTTGAAAGCCTAGAAGAATATATAGATTCTGACATAAAATCTATAGACCTTGCTAAAGGTGAAGATATAGGAAGGACAGTTGACTATATAGGAGGCAGGAATAGGTATATTGCATATTTGATTCAAACTGTGACAAAGTCCTTTGAGGGAGTGAGAGTAGGTCTTGATCCTGCAAATGGAGCAGCCTTTACAATCGCAAAGCCAGTTTATGATGCCCTTGGTGCAGATACTTTCGTAATAAATGATGAGCCTAATGGTTTTAACATCAATAACAATGCAGGATCAACCCATATAGGAGTTCTAAGAGATTTTGTTGTAAAAAATAAACTAGACATTGGCTTTGCCTATGATGGTGATGCTGACAGATGTATAGCCGTTGATTCAGAGGGAAATATTGTAGATGGGGATGCTATCCTTTATGTACTTGCATCTTACATGAAAAAAGAAGGCGGCCTAGATTCAAACAAGGTAGTAACAACAGTGATGTCAAATATCGGTCTTTATAAAGCCTTTGATAATCTTGGAATTGGTTATGAAAAAACTGATGTAGGTGACAAATACGTCCACCAAAGAATGTATGAAAAAGACATTGAATTAGGTGGAGAGCAATCAGGCCATATAATCTTAAAGAAATTTGCTAATACAGGTGACGGAATCCTAACATCTCTTAAAATTATGGAGGCTGTGATAGAATCAAAATCTGACCTTAAAACTTTAACAAGAGATTTGAAAATCTACCCACAAGTCTTAATAAATGTAAGAGTTAAGGATAAGGACACAGTCTTAGATAATGAAGGAGTAGCTTCTATTATTGAAAAAATAACTGCTGACCTAGCTGACTCAGGTAGAGTTTTAGTCCGTAAATCCGGAACAGAACCACTTGTTAGGGTAATGGTTGAAGCAGAAACTGAAGAAGGCGCCCACGAAGCTGCTGATGCAATTGTAAAAGCAATTAAAGATAATGGATTAAGTCTTGATTAAAGATTTCAAATCTGGACGAGAAATAGATATTAGAGAGAAGATGTTAATAATAAAAGATAGGGTTTACGCCAAAGAATCCTATATAGCCTTTGATACATCAAATCTTAAGGGTTATCCACCAGTAATGTATTATGATAGGGAAGATGAATATCTGGGAAGAGCTTATGAAGACAATCTCTATGAGCTTGATGATATAGAGGATATATTAATTTCTTATTCAGATTATTGCTTTTCAAACCATGATTTAGATGATTTAAGAAAAGTTCTTATCAAAAAAAGAGAAATTTTTTTGAAAAACCTATTAAAAATTGACTAAAAGTATTGACAAAGACAGACTTAGATGGTAGTATAATTCATTGTATGGAAGTATCCGTATAAGTAAATAGGAGGTGTTTTATGAGAACTAAAGTTAAATTAGAATGCACAGAATGCAAAAACAGAAACTATGATACAACTAAAAACAAAAAAACTCATAGTGAAAGAATTGAGCTTAACAAATATTGCCCATTCTGCAAAAAGCACACAGTTCATAAAGAAACAAAGTAGGAGTAATAATGGCTAAGAAAAAAGATTCTTTCTTTAGTGGAGTCATTAAAGAATACAAAAAGATCCAATGGCCTACATTAAAGACTACCATTGAGTATGCTTTAATAGTAATAGCTATTAGTGCTGTAACAGCAGTATCTATTTGGATCCTTGATAAGGTCTTCCATTTCCTACTTTCATTTATAATGTAGGTGAATGATGACTGATTCTTTAAATTTTGACGAAAATATCAAAGAAGAAGAAAACAAGACAGAACTTACAGAAGCAGAAAAAAATGCAAAATGGTATGTGGTTCACACCTATACTGGATATGAAAATAGAGTCTCTGATAAGATTCAGATGATGATAGATAATGAACAAAATCCAGATATTATAGATGTAACTGTACCAACTGAAGAATATGTCGAAGTAAAAAATAACGACAAAAAAGTCAAAACTAGAAAGCTATTTCCAGGCTATGTAATGGTCAAAATGAATATTACCAATAAGTCTTGGTATATAATAAGAAATACCCAAGGGGTAACAGGTTTTGTTGGACCAGATGGTGATCCAGTAGCTCTAACACCAGCTGAAGTAAGAAAGTTTGGTGTAAAAGAGAAAGAACCAGTCCTTAATATTAATGTAAATGTAGGTGATAGTGTAAATATTATAGCCGGACCATTTAAAGATTTCGTAGCAAAAATTGAAGAAATCGACAAGCAAAAGGGTACTATCAAGGCTTACGTAGATATGTTTGGCCGTGATACATTAATAGACTTAGAATATAGCGATATAGAAGAAATTTAGTACTGTCTAAATAAGTGGGAGGGGAAACCCGAATCACCACAAGGAGGTAAAAATGGCAGAAAAAGATATACAAGCAATAGTAAAATTACAAGTACCAGCAGGAGCAGCTTCTCCTGCACCACCAGTAGGTACCGCACTAGGACCTCACGGAATTAACATCATGGAGTTCGTTCAAGCATTTAATGCTAAGACAGCTGACCAAGCAGGAATGATAATACCGGTAGAAATGACTATTTATACGGATAGAACATTTAAATTTATAACAAAAACACCACCAGCACCAGTATTAATCAAGAAAGCAATAAATCTTGCTAAGGGTTCTGGAGAACCAAACAAAAAGAAAGTTGGATCAATCAAGAGAAGCCAACTTGAAGAAATTGCTAAAACAAAGATGGAAGATCTTAACGCTGCAAGCCTAGAAGCTGCAGTAAGCATGATAGCAGGAACAGCAAGAAGTATGGGAGTCACTGTAGAAGATTAGTGGGAGAGATTAACTCGTTTACCACAGGAGGAATTAAATGGCTAAAAGAGGAAAAAAATATTTAGAATCAAAGGCATCTTATGATTCTACAAAAGAATACGAACTAAATGAAGCGATAGAAATAGTAGAGAAAACAGCAAAGGCAAACTTTGATGAAACAGTAGAATTACACTTCAAGCTCGGTGTTGACAGCCGTCACGCTGACCAACAAGTAAGAGGAACTGTAATCCTACCACACGGTACAGGTAAGGTACAAAGAGTACTTGCATTTGTAAAAGATGATAGAATAGACGAAGCTCTATCAGCTGGAGCAGATTTTGCAGGTAATGAAGAATATGCTGAAAAAATCCAAAAAGATGGTTGGTTAGATTTTGATGTAGTAATAGCTACACCAGACATGATGGCAACAGTAGGTAGACTAGGTAGAGTACTAGGACCTCAAGGCCTAATGCCAAACCCAAAAACAGGTACAGTAACAAACGATGTAGCACAAGCTATCGCTGACATCAAAGCAGGTAAGGTAGAATACAGAACAGACAAAGCTAACCTTATCCACGTACCAACAGGTAAAGTATCATTTGGTGCTGAAAAACTTGCTGAAAATATCAGAGCTTTAATAACAGAAGTAGTAAAAGCAAGACCAGCAGCAGCAAAAGGTAAATATATCAGATCAATCACCGTATCATCAACAATGGGTCCTGGTGTAAAACTAAACCCAGCAAAAGCTGCAGAATTAGTTGAAAAATAATTTGCATTTTTTGAAATTGGTGATATAATATAACAGTCAAATAAACAGGCTACCAAAGACTACGCAGACAGTGATGTTTAATAATTGCGTATAGGTGGGAAAATTACACATATCCCCACCGGTATGGGCATTTTGAGATGCCTAATATTAGTGGGGTTTTTATATACCTACCATTAGCCTTAGGAGGTGAAAAAGTGAGCGAAAAAGCTATAGCAGCTAAACAGCTAGTAGTTGATGAAATCAAAGGAAAAATCGAAAATGCTAAATCAGTAACATTAGTAGGTTTTGACCGTATGGACGTTAAGGAAATCACAGATCTTCGTAACAAGTTCAGAGAAAAAGATACTGAATACAAAGTTTACAAGAACACAATGATGAGATTTGCTTTTGAAGAACTTGGTTATACAGAATTAATCGAAGACCTAAAGGGATCAAACGCACTAATCTTCTCAAACACAGAATTAGTTGACGGACCAAAGATAGCAGTTGACTACAGAAAAGAAAATGACGAAAACGCAGAAAAGCTAACACTAAAATCAGGTATAGTTGAAGGAAACTACCAAAATAGCGAACAAATGATGGCAATAGCTACATTACCAGGAACAGAAGTACTTCACTCAATGCTTGCAAATGTATTACAAGCACCTATTAGAACTCTTGCTGGAGATCTTAATAACACTATATCTAAACTTGCTATTGCTCTTAATGAAGTGGCAAGCAAAAAAGAAAACGAAGCAGCATAATAAAATATAATTTAAGGAGAATATAAAAATGGCATCAGAAAAAGTAACAAACCTATTAGAAGAAATCAAAAATCTTACAGTTCTTGAACTTTCAGAACTAGTTAAAGCAATCGAAGAAGAATTTGACGTATCTGCACAAGCAGCAGTAGCAGTAGCAGCTCCAGCAGCAGGCGGAGCAGCTGGTGAAGCAGCAGCAGAAAAAACAGAATTCGACGTAGTTCTTAAATCAGCTGGACAATCAAAAATCAACGTAATCAAAGTTGTTAAAGATGTAGCTGGTCTTGGACTAAAAGAAGCTAAAGCACTTGTAGACGGTGCTCCAGGAAACGTACTTGAAGGCGTAGCTAAAGATAAGGCTGAAGAAGTTAAAGCAGCTCTAGAAGAAGCAGGCGCTGAAGTAGAATTAGCTTAATTAAATAAATAATCAGAAAACTCCCAGCACCTAGCTGGGAGTTTTTAAATGGAATGCTAAAGTATATTAGTATAGTTATTCAGTTAATAGAAATTATTTATAAAAATAACCAAAAGATTAAGGCTGAAATTGATTTAGATAATCATTCCCAATGATTGACAAATAGACATTTTCACGTATATTATATGCTAGAAAGGTATGGGAAGTTATGCACGAATATGTAGAAAGTTTAAGGGATGAGGATCCTGATAAAAGACTTAATAAACTTAAAAAAATTCTTCAAGATAAAAAAATAAGAGTATCTCACCAGAGACTATTGATTTTGGATTATTTGATAACCCATCCTATTCACCCAACAGCGGAAATGATTTTTAATGATTTAGTGACAAAGGATCCTGTTATTAGCCAAGCTACAGTTTATAATAGCTTAAACCTTTTTGTAAAAAATAAGCTAGTAAAAGAACTTGACTTTAATATGAATTCAAAGAGGTATGAGTTTAAAAGACCTAGCCATGGCCATTTTATTTGTGAATCTTGCGGTAAAATTCAGGATTTAGAAATATTAGATATTCCAAAACCTGATATGCTAAAAGACTATACTATAGATACCACAGAAGTGATTTACAGGGGATTTTGCCCTGATTGTAAGTGAAAATTTAGCGTTTTTTAAACGCTTTTTTTATTTGTAAGAATGGAGGAAAAATGAAAAAAATATTACTATATTTACCAGGAATAGGCCTGGCTTTACTTATTGCTTTTATTTCACAATTTTTAGAAAACTTGTTACCAATACACATAATTGGCGGATCGGTTATAGCTTTATTTATAGGAATGTTTTTAAATACGATAATCGACACCGAAAAAGTCCTAAAAGATGGGATAAGATTTACATCAAAAAGACTATTAAAGTTTGCAATCATTTTATTTGGTGCTAGTCTAAATATAAATATGGTTTTATCTGTAGGTAAGCTTTCAATTTATGTAATGGTATTTACCTTATTAACTTGCTTTGGAGCAGGTTATTTTATAGGAAAGGCCCTAGGACTTAACTGGAAGATGAGTAACCTTATATCAGCGGGTACAGGAATTTGTGGAGGATCTGCAATAGCTGCCATAGCCCCAGTCATAGAGGCAGAAGACACTGACATAGCCTATGCAATGAGTGCAACATTTTTATTTGATATGCTAATGATAGTAGCCTTTCCAATAATGGGTAGGGCCTTAGGCTTGTCAGATATGGCCTATGGCTTGTGGACAGGCACCGCTGTAAATGATACAAGTTCTGTAGTAGCAGCAGGTTTTGCCTATTCAGATGCTGCAGGAGATTTTGCTACAATGGTAAAACTAACTAGAACCTTATCAATAATACCAGTAGTATTGATATTTAGGCTTATCCACCATAGATTGGAAGTAAAAAAGCTAGGTCATGACTATGTAGAAAAGAAATTTTCCATCACTTCGATAATTCCTTATTTTATATTAGGATTTTTGATAATGGTTGGCCTAAACTCAATGGGCTTTATATCTGAAAGTCTATCAAATAACCTAAAAGTCATATCAAAATTTTTGATGGTAGCTGCTCTTGCTGCGATTGGCTTAAATACTAAGTACAGGGATATGAAAAAAGCGGGAATAAATCCAATGATCCACGGTTTTATTATTTCCTTATTAGTAGTAATAGTTGCTATAGCAGTAATTTATGCCATGGGTCTAGTATAAATAAAAAAACAGACTTATTTAAAAAATTTCCATTTATGTGGAGATTTGATAAATAAGTCTGTTTTATTGCAAAAAAATGGAGCCACTTCCCGGAATTGAACCGAGGACCTCTTCCTTACCATGGAAGCGCTCTACCTACTGAGCTAAAGTGGCACACATTCTATTATACAAGCACTATAAAAAATTGCAAGTAAATAATTTAAAAAAATAATAATCCATAAAATAATAGAATTTTTATTATAAATATGGTAAAATAAAGTATATGAGTACATTAGGAGGAATTAATGAGTAAACAAACATTTGAAAGAAGCAAACCACATATTAATATTGGTACAATCGGCCACGTAGACCACGGTAAAACAACAACAACAGCAGCAATCACTCAAGCCCTAAACAAAAAATACGGCACAGGTGAATACATCGATTACGAACACATCGATAAAGCTCCAGAAGAAAGAGAACGTGGAATCACAATCAACACATCAGTAGTAGAATACGAAACAGAAAAAAGACACTACGCACACATCGACGCTCCAGGCCACGCTGACTACGTTAAAAACATGATCACAGGTGCAGCACAAATGGACGGTGCAATAATCGTAGTATCTGCAGCAGATGGTCCAATGCCACAAACAAGAGAACACATCCTACTAGCAAGACAGGTAGGTATACCAAAAATCGCAGTATTCTTAAACAAAGAAGACCAAGTAGATGACCCAGAACTAATCGAACTAGTAGAAATGGAAGTAAGAGACCTACTAAACGAATACGACTTCGACGGCGACAACTGCCCAGTAGTAGTAGGATCAGCACTAAAATCACTAGAAGAAGGCGGAGAAGGTCCATGGTCAGACAAAATTCTTGAACTAATGGCAGATGTAGATGAATACTTCGACATCCCAGAAAGAGACAACGACCAACCATTCCTAATGCCAGTAGAAGACGTAATGACAATCTCAGGCCGTGGAACAGTAGCAACAGGTAGAGTAGAAAAAGGAACACTAAAAGTAGGCGATACAGTAGAAATCGTAGGACTAACAGAGAAAACATCTCAAGCAGTAGTAACAGGTGTAGAAATGTTCCATAAATCACTAGACCAAGCAGAATCAGGAGACAACGTAGGAGTACTTCTAAGAGGAGTTCAAAGAGACGAAATCTCAAGAGGACAAGTACTAGCAAAACCAGGTTCAGTACACCCACACACAGAATTCGAAGGTCAAGTATACGTACTAACCAAAGAAGAAGGTGGACGTCACACACCATTCTTCTCAGGCTACAGACCACAATTCTTCTTCAGAACAACAGATGTTACAGGTGACATCCAACTAGAAGACGGAGTAGAAATGGTAATGCCAGGAGACAACGCAACATTCAAGATCACACTTCAAAAGCCAATCGCTCTAGAAGAAGGTCTAAGATTCGCTGTTCGTGAAGGTGGTAGAACAGTAGCATCAGGAGTTGTTTCTAAAATCGTTAAGTAGTCCCACACTGTACGGGTGACGGATGAAATCCGTCATTTCTGAGACGAGGCAAAGCCGAGTCCAGAAAACTAAGTGAGAAGAAGTGAAGCTTCTTCGAGGGGACAGCTTGACTGAGACAAGGCAAGGCCGAGTCCAGAAACTTGTTGTAAAGAAGCAAAGTTTCTTTACTAGGACAACTTGAATCATTAAAAAATAATTTAAAAAAGCGGGCCTGTGCTCGCTTTTTTATTTAGGAGTATCTATGACTAAGAAAAAAACTTTCTTTCCATTTTTGTTTGCATTAATATTAATACTTACTTCTTGTGGATCATCAACAAAAGTAAAAGAAGAAATAAAAGAACAAGCAAAAATAGAAGAAACTAAAGAAATAAGCAAAAATACTAAGCCTGAAAAAAAGCCCATAGGAGAACCTTATGAAATTGGTGTTACACCAGATGATTATAATATGGATTATGATACATCAAGGCTTTTATCTCTAGAAGATAAAAAGAGCAAATATTATCCAAAAGATGGGGTAAGGGGCTTGTATTTTAACACTGGATCAATTAATATCCCAGAAGTTTATGAAGGCATAATGGGAATGATAGAAGAAAGTAACTTAAATGCCGTAGTAATAGATGTAAAAGACGATTGGGGAAATATAACAGTAGATTTTGATACTGATAATGAAGACATCCAGTATGCAAATACTAAGCTTATTAATGCCAAGACCCTAATAGATGACCTACATTCAAGAGGAATTTATGTTATAGGAAGGATTACAACTTTCAAAGATTCAATCATAACAAAAATTCACCCAGAATGGGGTTTTACTAAAGAAGATGGCAGCCTATGGGCTAATGGCCACCAAGAAGCCTTCATGAATCCTTTCCTAAGAGAAGTGCAAGATTATAATATCCATATAGCAGAGCTAGCGGCAGAGGCTGGTTTTGATGAAATTCAATTTGACTATGTAAGGTTTGCTGAAGGCTTTGAAACCTTTGCTGACAGCTTAGATTATTCTAGAGGGGAATATGAAAAAGAAAATATGGATGAAGGAGATAAGAGGGTTGCAGCCATTACAAATTTTGTAAAAAGAGCTAGGGAATCTGTCCAAGCTTATGGTAAGCCAATATCTGTAGATGTCTTTGGTTATGCCCTACAAGCCGGTAGAGCAAGTGGTATAGGTCAAGACTTTTCAGAAATATCAAACCAAGCTGACATAATGTGTTCGATGATATATCCATCTCACTGGGGTCCATATTCCTTTGAGATTGAAAAACCAGATTTAGAACCTTATGAGCTTGTAAAAAGATATCTAAAAGAAGAAAAGAAAGTATTTTCAAAATTAGAGCATAAACCACAGTCTCGTCCTTGGATCCAAGACTTTACAGCTTCTTGGATAGGAGAGGGAAATTGGATGGAATATGATGCTGACGCAGTCCAAGCTCAAATAGATGCAATTTATGAAGCAGGTCAAAATGAATACCTAATATGGAATGCAACCAATAAATACTCTAAAGGAGTAGATTACTAATAAGGGGCCTAAGGCCTCTTTTTTAGTATAAAAATAAGACTAGTAAACTAGCCTTATAATCTATGCTTCTTTCTAAATTGTGAAGGGGTTTCCCCAACTTTTTTCTTAAAAACTTGGTTAAAATAGGACTGAGAGTTAAATCCTACAATAGCTGATACCTCTTCCATAGTATGGTTTGTTGAAATGAGGATGCTTTTGGCAACTTCAATTCTTTTTAAGATTAAATATTCAATTGGCGTAATCCTATACGATTGTTTAAATTCTGAAATAAGATGAAACTTATTCATATAAGCCATGGCAGATAGGTCTTCTAGTTTTATATCCTCATGGTAGTTAGCGTCAATGTAAGATTTGATGTAATCAATTTGTCTGTTGACTCTCTTATCGTGCTTAACATTGATTTTCTTCCTGTATTTTCTAAAAAGGTTAATAACGAAACTAGAAGCTAGGGCGGATGCCAAAGATTTAGCAAAAAGATCATTTCCCTTATATTCTCTAACTATATCGCTAAAAGGTCCTTCAAATTGTAAGGACTTATCTTTATTGTCAACGTGGAAATAATCTATATCTATACTTTCACCATCTTTAATTCCAGCTATAGAGATACTTTCTATTCCAAAACCAATAAGCTTGCATGAGTTTACATTTTTGTCAACATAGAGAGTGTGGCCAATATTTGGATTGATTATAACAAGGTCACCTGCATTAAAATCAATTACTTCACTTTCTATGGAAAGCTTTCCAAAACCTTCAACAAGATAATAAAAATAAGTAAATGGATGGAATTGAATCCTGCTAGTGGCGTTTTTTGCAAGTGAATTCTCCTGGGCATCTAAAATTCTTATATCTATATGGTTTGTTGAATTGTCATTTTGTAAAAATGCTTGTGTGTTGTTCATTAAGTCCTCTAATCTTTTGTAATATGTATTAAAATGGGTTTAATAACCTATCTTTGTCAATATTATACTATATTTTTTAGGAAAATTTAACAAATACCATTTCAAAATACATCTTAGTTTTAGAAAAAATTGAAATATCGATTATAAAATTTTATATATAATCATGTTTATAATATGATTAAAAAAGATAAATTGATATAAAAGTTAATAAAAGTATAGTTTGATTAGGTGATAAGATGAGATTAATATCAGATGATATGGCAAATCAAATAAAGGAAAGTTCAGATATTATAGATATAATAGGTGAATATGTCGACTTAAAGAGGGCGGGCTCCTCCTATAAGGGATTGTGTCCATTTCATAATGAGAAAACCCCATCATTTACAGTTGACAAGAAGAAACAATTATTTCACTGTTTCGGATGTGGAGCAGGAGGAGATGTTGTTTCTTTTATAATGCAAAAAGAAGGATTATCCTATCCAGAAAGCTTAGAATTTTTAGCAAATAGGGCAGGAATAAATTTAGTTTATCAAAATAATCCTCAGGAAAATAAATATAAAAACCACCTATATGACATCAATAAAGATATAATGATGTTTTTTTATAAAAATTTACTTACTAACAAGGCACCTCAAGATTATTTATTAAAAAGAGGCCTAAGAAGTAATATTGTAAATACATTTATGCTTGGTTTTGCTAAGGATTCTTGGGATGATTTATTAAATTTTGCAAGATCAAAAGGCTATAAGGAAGAAGATCTCTTATCCTTAGGTCTAATTGCCAAGTCAAAAAATGGAAATTACTATGATAAGTATAGGAACAGAGTAATATATCCAATAATTGACATTTACGGCAGAGTTATTGGTTTTGGTGGAAGGGCAATAGATGATGCTATGCCAAAATATTTAAATTCGCCCGAGTCAGATATTTTTAAAAAGAGATACAACCTCTATGCATTAAATATCTTTAAAAAACAAAACAAAAGAGACTTAATATTGGTTGAAGGTTATATGGATGTTATAGCTTTAAATAATTGGGGTATAGATATAGCTGTAGCTAGCCTTGGAACAGCTTTTACAATAGAACAAGCCAAACTTGCCAAAAGATATGCTGATAATATATATGTTTGCTATGACTCTGATGGAGCTGGTATTAAGGCTACAAGAAGGGCTATAGATATTTTTAACCAGGCAGATATAAGTGTAAATATCATAGAGCTTGAAGCAGGTCTTGATCCTGATGATTTTGTTAGAAAGTATGGCAAAGAAGCCTTTTTAGACAGGATGGATAAGGCCTTAGACCAGTATAATTATAGGTATAATCAAATATTGGATTCTTATTCTAAAGCGAGTGATAATGAAAAGTTTGATAAGCTTAATTTATTTATAGAATTTTTAGCAAGTATCAAACAGGATCTTACAAGAGAAATTTTTATTAATAACGTATCAAAGCTATTTGACATTGAAAAATCAACTTTAAAAGAGGCTATTTCAAAGTATAATATTAAACAAAATAGGGGAAGCTTCTTTAATAATAGGCCTATTGAAAAGAAAGTTATAGTTAAGGAAGAAAAGTTAGATTTTAATCAATATGAATTAGAAATTTTAAGGCTTATTTTTTTACAGCCTGATGATTATAAAAATGAGTCTGAATATTTTGATAAATTTTTGAAAAATCAAAAACTTATAGATTTTAAAGAATTTTTGATAAATAAAGAGGCTAGTAAATTTGATAAACAGGATAAGGATTTTAATTTCATTTTATCCTATGTGATGAATGACAAGAATCCTATCTTGGTAAATGAATTAAAGGATAAGATTAGCCTATATGAAAGGCTCCAAAAGATAAAGAAATTAAGAGAAACTGGGCCTACAATTAGTAAGGGGAGAGATAATGACCAGCGATGATAATAAATTGCTTGAAGACGAAGTTCTAAAAGAGATTATTGATGAGTTTATAGCTATAGGTGAATCTCAGGATGGGGTACTAACTTATAGTCAGGTAAACGGATTTGATGATTTTATTGATTTAGAAATAGAAAGTCAGAAATTTATAATAGAAAAAATCACATCTTCAGGAATTGAAATCGTAGAAAGATCTGAAACAGAACTAGATAAGGAAGAAGAAGTTGAGGAAGAAATCGACGATGAAGAAGATGATGATGAAATTGATGAAGAAGAAATTGAAAAAGATATAGATAAGTCTGTAGATGATTTAGCAGGTCTTAAGCTTGATGATCCCGTTAAAATGTATTTAAAGGAAATTGGTAAGGTAAATCTTTTAACAGCTACAGAAGAAATAATTTTATCAAGAAGGATGGAAGCTGGTGAAATAGCCAGAAAATCCTTAAACGGTAATAAGTTTAATAAGCAAAACAAGACAAAACTTGCCAACGATGTATTTTTTGGAGACCTGGCTAAAATCTTAAGAAATGCTAATGATAAGCTTGCATTAGGTCAGGATATAGACAAAGAGACATTTGAAGACCTTGATGGTTTGGTTAATATGGGTCGTTTGTTTAATCAAGTAATGAATGATGACCTTGATAAAGACCAGCTTGAGCAATTAAATGCTAAGATTTTAATATGCAATATAGCCCAACAATCAGTTGATGACGATGAATTAAGCAAGAGGGAAGCAAATATCTTATGTGACCTTTTTGATTCCTTTGATCATATGCTCAAAATAATAGAAAACTCTGAGGTTGTAAACCTAGTATATCAATCATTTAATGATTTGCTCAAAAAAGCAGCTAACAAAGACTTCATTAAGACAAATGACCAAATGGTAATAGATAATCTTATAAAGATATCAGAACTTGCTGGCCGTCTTGAAGCTAATGCCCTATTAAGCGAGGACGAATCATCCTTTTTACTTTATATGATAGATAAAAGAGACTTCGCTCTTAAAATGCTTAATAACGAAGAATTTACAAATGAAGAGATAAGCATATTAAAAAAACAAATCTTAGAATCCCAAAGAGCAAAGGAAAAACTAGCTGAAACAAACCTAAGACTTGTTGTATCTATTGCTAAAAAATATGTTGGCCGTGGAATGAACTTCTTAGATTTGATTCAAGAAGGAAATATGGGCCTTATGAAAGCAGTCGATAAGTACGACTATAATAGAGGCTTTAAGTTTTCAACCTATGCTACATGGTGGATTAGGCAAGCTATAACCCGTGCTATAGCAGACCAAGCAAGAACAATAAGAATACCAGTTCACATGGTAGAGACCATAAATAAACTTGTAAGAATCCAAAGACAATTGGTACAAGATTTAGGAAGAGACCCATCAAATGAGGAAATAGCTGAAGCTATGGGCATAGAAGTAGATAAGGTATCTGAGATTAGAAAGATTGCCCAAGAGCCAGTAAGTCTTGAAACTCCAATAGGTGAAGAGGATGACAGCCACTTGGGAGATTTCATAGAAGATGATACTGCAATCGACCCAGGAGAGGCAGCAAATTATTCAATGCTAAGGGAACAATTAAACGAAGTTCTATCATGCCTAGGGGAGCGTGAAAAAAGAGTCCTACAGTTAAGGTTTGGTCTAATTGATGGGACACCAAGAACCCTAGAAGAAGTAGGCAAGGAATTTGATGTAACTCGTGAAAGAATAAGACAGATAGAAGCAAAGGCTCTTAGGAAATTAAAATCACCTAACAAGAGCGAATTATTGAAAGACTTTTTATAAAAATGGAAGATAAAAAAAGATTACTAGACATAGTTAAAATACTAGATAAAAATAAAAAAGTCATAGATGTAGGAACCGATCATGGATTGGTTCCTTTATATTTGGCAAAAAATAATATATCAGATGACATAACAGCAACAGACATCTCAAAACCGTCCTTACAGAAGCTAATCGATAGGTTAGATGATAATACATCAAAAACAATTAAAACTATCCATACAGACGGTTTTAAGGGCCTTAAAAGCGAAGATAACCAGGTAGCTATCATTGCAGGTATGGGAGCAAATACAATTATCGATATAATAAATGATAGCATTGAATTTGTAAGAAATTTAGATTATCTTATTATAGAATCAAATATAAATACAATTTTACTCAGAGAATATCTTATCGATAATGATTTTGACATAGAATTAGATTTTCTAAGCTATGAAAAAAGAAAGTATTATGATATTTTGAAGGTCAAGAATAAGAAAACAAGAGATTTGAAATTCGAAGAATACTATTATGGCTTTACAGATGTTGAAAATAAGAGCAAACTTCTATTAGAAAAGATAAAAATCGACAAGGAAAAAAATAATAATTTCCTATATCATATAAAAGAAAATTCAGATGATAAAGACGCAATCAAAAAGATAGAAGATAGGCTAGAAGCTATAAGAAAGGTGGAAGAAAGGTGCAAATAAAAGAATTAATAGAAAAGTTAGAAGCAAAATATCCCTTCTATCTCCAAGAAGAATGGGATAATTCAGGCCTTCAAATAGGAAATCCAGAAAATGAATTAAGGGGAGTAGTCTTATCCTTAGATCTTGAAGAAGAAAGTCTAGACTTGGCTATAAAAAATGGAGCTAATCTAATAATAACCCATCATCCATATTTATTTTCACCAACTAAATCCATAGATTTTAGGGATAATTTCTACAATAGACTAGAAAAGGCGATTAAAAATGACATAACAATTTATGCCTTCCATACAAATCTTGATATAGCAGAGGGTGGGGTAAATGATAATCTTGGAGAAATCATAGGCCTTAAAAATATGAAAAGCTTAGAGCAAGGTAAAGAACTTGGCCTTGGCAGATATGGTCTTATAGAAAAAATGCCTGCCAAGGATTTTTTAGGCAAAGTAAAAGAAAAATTAGATGTAAATGAAATTATTTGCTATGGAGATATTAATAAGGAAATAGAAAAGGTAGGAATATGTGGTGGTGCAGGTGCATCTTTATTAGACGATGCTATTAGCCTTTCTTGCGACTTATTTATAAGTGGAGACATAAAGTATCATGAAGGCATGGATTATGCCGACAAGGGCTTAATTATTGCCGATTTGGGCCACTTTGCTAGCGAGAACCATATAATATATAAATTAGAAAATGAAATAAAGGAAATAATAGGAGATAGAGTTTTTACCTTCTCAAAAACAGACTCTTTTAGAACCTTTATTTGAAATTTTTAAAAATAAAGATAAAATACAATACGGAGTAAATTAGATAATCGCGGGGCCTAGGCCACGAGGAAAGTCCGTGCACCATAGAGCAAGGATGCTTGATAACGTCAAGTAGGAGTGATCTTCAGGCAAGTGCAACAGAAAGTATACCGCCAGCTTCGGCTGGTAAGGTTGGAATGGTGAGGTAAGAGCTCACCAGCTGTCCTAGTGATAGGCAGGCTATGTAAACCCCATCCGGTGCAAGAACAAAAGGACGCAAAAGGGCTTGCTCGGTCCTGTCCGCAAAATGGTAGTTCGCTTGAGCTTACTAGCAATAGTAAGCCTAGATAGATGATTATCCACGACAGAACACGGCTTACAGATTTACTCTTTACATAATTACTACAAAATTAGTTACAAAAAATTAAAAGACTTGTAGGAAAAAATTACACCTTAACCGGTTACATTTTATAAATATTGGGAAATTTCATAAAATATCTCAATAAACATAAAATATATCGGATAAAGTGTAATTTTTTTGTAACTAATTATTGACACTTTTGTAAAAAAGATATAAGATATAGTCAGATTTCAAAATAAAGACAATAAATTTAACAATTCATAACAAATATGGAGGAGTTATTAATAATGAATAAGAAAAATATAGGTGCGGCGCTTACAGTAATAGCAGCATCAACTGCTGTAGCTACAGCATATGCTACAACAGTAACAGACTTACAAAATGATAAACACACAAATTCCCTAATATCAGAGGAGAATAAAGAAGTAGAATCGTCATCTTCTTTTGTAAAAAGTGCTTATACAAAAGAAGTTAAAAATACAAAAATCGCTGGCCAAAAGAGAGATACAGCTAAGGCAAGCAAAGAAGTTAAAGAAAACATACTTATAGAAGAAGCTGCTCAAAAAATAGTTCAACCACAAATCATTCAAGCAAAAAAAGTAGCTGAGGAAAAAGCAAACGCTCAAGTAGCTGAAGTAGTAAAATATGACGATAAAGATGAAAATGGTGTAGTTAACTATGATGATTCAAATCTTGATCAAGTTATAGAAGAACATTCAAGCAAAACTAAAGAAGTTGTAGAATATAATGATACTGCTATAGAAGAAACTCAAAAAGAAAGTCCAGCTCAGGAAGTAGTTACATATCAAGCTAATGATGATGTGGCAACTAAAGAAGAAGTAAAAACTGAACCTGTACAAGCTGAAGCTAAAACAGAAGAAGTTAAGGCACCAGTAGTAGCTGATAAATTTGTAAATACAAATAGTCTAAATATAAGAACAAGCAAAGATGCTAGCAACAATTCAAACATCCTTAGAACAATCAAGGCTGGAGATAAGCTAGTAGGTTATGTCGAAGGTGATTGGTTTGTAACAAACGAAGGTTATGTAAACCTAGCTTACCTATCAAACACATACCCAAGTGCCCTTGTTGAACAAATAAAGGCAGAAGAAGCAAAGGCTGCTGAAGAAGCTAAAAAAGCAGAGGAAGCTAAGAAGGCTGAAGAAGCAAGAAAAGCTGAAGAAGCAAGAAAAGCTGAAGAAGCAAGAAAAGCTGAAGAAGCAAGAAAAGCTCAAGAGGCACAAGCTCAACAATCTGCACAAAAAGCACAAGCTCCAGTAGTTAGAGAAGCTGTAGCAAATGCAGAGCAAGCTGTAGCTGTAGAATCAACACAAAAAGCACCAGCTGCAAACCAAAACGCTCAAGGAGCTGCAAGCATAGCTAGCCAATTTATTGGTTATTCTTATGTATGGGGTTCATCAAACCCTAGCGTAGGTTTTGACTGCTCAGGTCTTACATCATATGCTTATAGACAATTAGGAGTAAGCCTACCACACAGCTCACAAGCGCAATTTAACAATGGTTATGCAGTAGATACGAATAACCTTAAAGCAGGAGACTTAGTATTCTTCTCATTTGGTGGTGGAGCAATTGACCATGTTGGAATCATAACAGGATCAGACGGAAGCTTCGTACACGCATCTACTCCTCAAACAGGCGTAAGAATGGATAATATCTTTAACGGATCATACCAAAAAGCATTCAGAGGAGCTAGAAGAATATTCTAGAAAACATACAAGCATCCAGAAGCACAAGCTTTTGGATGTTTTTTAATGGAGAGAAATGAATTTATTAAATACAAAAGACATAAGGGATGAAATCCTAGAAAAATTAAATAAATATGACTTTAAAAACAAAGTCCTGCTTTTAAGTAAAAATCCAAGCCAAGAGGCCATATTTTATAAAAATGTTATAATAAAACGATGTAAAGAATTTGGGATTTCTTATGTAGACAAGGAATTTGACAAGGAAAGTAAAGATGAAATCTTATCATTTATAAATTCTTATGATAAAGAAGATGGATTTATAATTTTAGCTCCTTTTGGTCAAGATGAAGATTTAACTTATCTAAAAGAAGGGATAAAAATAAAAGATTTGGATGGTTTCACCTTTAAATCTTTAGGAAAGTCTATGGAAGGAGATAAAGATTTTCTACCAGCAACACCAAGAGCTGTAGTTAGGTTTTTAGAAAGTCTTGGTACAAATTATAGGGGAAAGAACATAAGTATTTCAAATAGAACAAGCCTAATAGGTAAGCCTCTTGCTATGTATTTGACAAGTGCAGGAGCAAATGTAAATATCCTTAATAGCTCTTGCCAAAATCCAAAAGATTTTATAAAAAAATCTGACATATTTATTTCTGCAATAGGAAAGGCTGCGTTTTATGATAAGACTTATTTTAAAGAGGGAAGCTTCATAATAGATGTTGGAACTTCTTATATTAATGGTAAGATAGTAGGAGATATAGACATAGATTCTATAAGTGAAATGGAAATAAATTACCTAGGAAGTAAAAGTGGTATAGGTGCGATAACCACACTTACCTTGTTGGAGGGGATGATAGATAATGCCAATAGTAAATAATGAAAATGATTTAAAAAGATATATTGAATTTGTAAGAAATAGTCCTTACGCAAGACCAATGCAAGATACTGCATGGTCAAAAATAAAAAATAACTGGACAAATGACTATGTATACATAGAAGAAAATAAGCAGATAATCGCTGCCATGTCTGTAATAGGAATTAAAAATACCAATGGTAAACACTTCTTATATGCTCCTAGAGGGCCAGTATGCGATTTTAGGGATACAAAGCTAGTTGAAGCACTAATAAAGGAAGCAGAGCCTTTAAAAGACAAATACGACGCCTTTCTTTTAAGGATGGATCCAGAGTTAGTATTTGATGAAAAATTAGTTTATGATTACAGAAAACTGGGTTATGATTTTAGGAGTGTAGGCCTTGATACTCATTCCTTTACCCAACCAAGGTATAATATGATAATTGACCTGTCATGTCATGATGAGGATAAAATATTTGAAAGCTTCTCATCAAAGGGTAGGTATAATATCAGAAAATCAATAAGAGCTGGTATAAAAACAGTCATGAAAACTGATGAAGAAAGCCTGGATACTTTCTATGAATTAACAAAGATCATGGCGGAAAGGCAAGGAATTGGCCATAGACCAAAAGATTATTACCAAAGGTTAATAGAGTACTTAGGTGCAGAAATCTTTGTATCCTATTTTGAAGACAAAGCTTTATCAGCATCTCTATTAATCCCTTATGGAAATAAGGTTTATTACCTATATGCTGCAAGTTCAAATGAACATCGCAACAAGATGCCAAATTATAATATGATCTGGGAAGAGATAAAATGGTGTTTAGAAAAAGGCTATGATTATTTAGACCTAGGAGGTACCTTCAGCCTAGATTCAAAAGATGGCCTATATAGGTTTAAGCAATCCTTCTGCTATCCAGACAAGTATTCTAACTTCATAGGCGAATTAGATGTAGTCTATGATAGGGAAAAATACGAAGAATTTTTAATTACAAAATAAAAGGCTCCTCATCTTGAGGAGCTTTTAGCATTAGATTATTATTTGCTTAATTCCTTAGCGATTTTAATAGCTTCTTCATATTCAGGAAGATCAGTATTTTGCTTCAGGTATTGGACATATTTTATAGTATTGTCCTTATCAATAACAAAGACAGACCTATTTAAAAGTTTTAATTCTTCGATTAGGGTGCCATATTTATTTGAAAAATCTCTTGTATT
This sequence comes from uncultured Anaerococcus sp., assembly GCF_963512375.1. Taxonomy (NCBI): domain Bacteria; kingdom Bacillati; phylum Bacillota; class Tissierellia; order Tissierellales; family Peptoniphilaceae; genus Anaerococcus; species uncultured Anaerococcus sp. Next base: position 83,220 of record NZ_CAUPMI010000001.1, on the reverse strand, counting down.
ATAATCCGAAACAAATTTTATTTGGTCGGCTTTTTTATTTTTCTTAAATCTGATTTGAGCAAAAGGCAAGTCATTTGAAACTGTAAGGATCATAACATCATCTGATAAAAACTCAGTTGCTTTTTGAAACATCTTAGTTTGTAATTCGCATACATCAGTATCAAGAGATGGAACAACAGAAATAATTTTAATTTTATATCCTTCTTCCTCATAAAAATTATAAGGGCTGAGATCCATCTTATTAGCCACAAAGTCAGGTGCCTTATCTCCAACTTTAAGTTCATCACCTAATACAGTTATATCAACAGTACCAAATTTTCCATTTCTTGTCATAAATTTCTCCTTAATTTGTTCATCCTATTAGCAATATTGTATTGCAAGGTCATAATTTATCAATAAATCAAAAATATTAATCTTTAAGTTATTGTAAATTAGGCAAAGATGGAGTATAATTAGCTAGTATGAATTAATAAGGAGGCAAAATGGCTAATTTAGTTTTACAAGCAGAAAAAAGAGAAGCTACTGGTAAAAATAAAGTTAACAAACTTAGAAGTAACGAACTAATACCAGGAGTAGTTTATGCCAAAAATCAAGAAAATGTAAATGTTCAATTTGAAGCTAGAGAATTTGATAAAGTTCTTAGACAAGCTGGAACATCTACAATTATAACACTAGATGTCAATGGAGAAGGTAAAGAAGTACTTATAAAGGATTTTCAAACACATCCATACAAGAATCAATTTTTACATGTAGATTTTCAGGCTATAGACCAAAATCAAGCAATCAGAGTTACTGTTCCAGTTAACCTAATCGGTAGAGATGACCTAAATGCTGATGCAGGCGTACTAGTACAAAATATCGATGTAGTAGAAGTAGAATGTCTACCAAAATACATCCCACAAACTGCAGATATCGAAATCAAAGACCTACAAATTGGTGAAAACAAAACAGTTGCTGATCTTGACATCTTCAAAGATGAAAACATCAACGTACTTGCTGATGCAGAAGAAGTAATCTGCTCACTACAAGAAGTATCAGAAGAAGAAATCATCGACGATGAAGAAGCAACAGATGCTGCTGATGTACCAACAGTTGATGAAACTGAAGAATCTGAAGATAACGAATAATAATTAAAGCCATTGCTCTTTATTATAGACAATGGTTTTTTTATTGGGAAATTTTAGAGAAAAAATACTCCTAGACTAATCTTAGGAAAATATAGTATAATAATAACATGAACGGAAAATTTATAGTTTTTGAAGGACCGGATGGGTCTGGAAAAACAACCATATTAGAAAAAGTTAAGACGATATTAGAAAATGACTCTCATCCTGTAAGTTTCTATAGGGAGCCAGGTGGAACGCCTATTTCAGAAAAAATCAGATCGATAATAATTGATAATGATAATAGAGAAATGTCAGCAAAGACTGAGGCTCTCCTATTTGCGGCAAGTCGTGCCCAACTTGTAGAAGAAAAAATAAAGCCGGATTTAAGAGATGGTAAAATTGTAATCTGCGATAGATTCGTATTAAGTTCTTTATTATATCAAGGACTAGGTAGAAATTTGGGTATAGATAAGATAAAGAGTATAAATGATTTTGCTACAGAGGGTCTAAAGGCTGATTTAAATATATTTTTCAATATAGACTATAAGACAGCTCTAGAAAGAAAAAGAGCGAATTTTTCTGCTGATAGACTAGAAAATGAAGACTTTTCTTTTCATAAAAAAATATTTGATGGCTATATGCAAATGGCAGATCTTTATAAAGATGAAATAGTGAAGGTAGATGCTAGAAAGTCTATAGAAGATTTAACAGAAGATGTAATCAAAATTATTTATAGCTTATTGGAGGAATAAAATGAAATTATTAGTAGCAATAGTACAAGATGCAGACGTTAATTTTTTAATCGATGCCCTAACAGATGAAGGTTACAGGATAACAAAGCTTTCAACAACAGGTGGATTTCTAAAAAAAGGCAACACTACCCTCTTAATAGGTGTGGAAGAAGTTAAATTAGATGAAGCACTTGGCATAATAGAAAAAAATTGCAAGAAGAGAAATACCACTACAACAATAATCAATCCTACAGGTGAAAGCTCACTAATAAGCACAACAGTACCTATAGAAATAAGTGTAGGTGGGGCAACAGTGTTTATAATTGATGTCGAAAAATATGTACAAATATGACAATATTAGAAAGGCAATTAGCAAATAATAATTTATCTAATGCCTATATAATAGAAGGAGAGGATATAGGATACAATCTAGACTACTCCTTAGAATTTGCTAAGGAAGTGTTTGATTCCTATGCTATAAAGTCAAATATAAATCCAGACTTATCTGTAATAGATAAGGAAATAATTGATATAACAACTATCAGGTCCTTGATTAAGGATATGGTAATTAGACCAACAAATGGGAAAATTAAAATTTACATAATTCATAATGCCCAAAACCTAAGGGTAGAAGCTGCAAATGCCATGCTAAAGAGCTTAGAAGAGCTAAGAGATTATGTACTAGTAATTTTTACAACAGATAATAGTGGGAAAATTCTTCCGACTATCAGGTCTAGATGTCAAATAATTTCCTTAACTAATAGAAATTATAAAAAAGATATTGATTTTGAGAGACTTTCCGATATAATTAGAGAGATTTATGAAGGGAATCTCTCCTTTTATTATAAAGAAAGAGATTATTTATTAGCCTATAAGGAAAATAAAGATGAATTAATTTCAAGCATCATTGAAATATTTAGAGGACTAATTGATTTTAAATATAAGGATAATAAGCCATATAGGTCAAGCTATGCATATAATCTAGAAAAGCTTAGTATGATGGATTTGAATTCTATAGAAAGGCTAATTAGTAAACTTGAGGAAATTCAAATTTCTTATAGGAATAATATTAACTTTGAATTGAGTATAGAAAATATATTCTTTAATATATATAGAGAAGGTAGGCAGGGTAAATGAATGTAGTTGGAATAAGATTTAAAAATGCTGGCAAAATATACTATTTTAAGGCCAACGATCTAAACCTTACTTGTAAAGACAAGGTGGTAGTTGAAAGCTCAAATGGACTTGAACTAGCAGAAGTTGCGCTTGCAAATATTGATATTGATGAGGATAAATTTGATAAAGATTTATCAGATGTAATAAGAAAGGCAAGTTCAAGAGATTTAGAGATAGATAGACTAAATAAAGAAGAAGCAAAAGAGGCTATGGACCTTGCTATAAAAAAGGTAAGAGATCATAAGCTCGATATGAAAATTGTCGAAAGTGAATATAGCTTTGATAAAAGCAAGATTACCTTTTATTTTACATCAGAAAATAGGGTTGACTTTAGGGCATTAGTAAAGGATTTGGCATCAATATTTAAAAATAGGATAGAACTTAGACAAATAGGGGTAAGAGATCATGCCAAGCTTAAAGATTTTCATGGAACATGTGGGCAGAAGACTTGTTGTTCTCGCTTCATGACTGAATTTAATCCACTTTCAATAAAGATGGCAAAAGACCAAGGTATAACCCTAGATCCAAATAAGATCTCAGGAGTATGCGGCAGGCTTATGTGCTGTCTAGATTTTGAAGAAGATAATTACCTAAGGGCTAAAAAAGAGCATCCTAAAAAGGGCCACAAAGTTATTACAGAAGATGGTGAGGGCATCGTAATTGACAATGACTATATCAGAGGTCTGTGTAAAGTTAGAACAAGACTTGATGATAGCGATGAGGAAATTGAAGAGTTTTATAGCTTAGAAGAGATAAGCAAGGATAGATGATAATAATTATCATTATGAATAATTAATCAAATTTTTTAAGATATTTTAATAAAATTTCATATTTTATTTGACATTTTATGAATATCATTGTATACTAATCATATAACAAACATAGGAGGAAATTATGGCATACAGAATAGATGAAAATACTTGTATTTCTTGTGGTTCATGCGAAGGTGAATGCCCAGTAGGAGCAATCTCTCAAGGCGATGCAGCTTTTGAAATTGATGCAGATGCTTGTATAGATTGTGGTGCTTGCTCAGCAGTTTGCCCAGTAGAAGCAATCGACCAAGAATAATTTTATAGTACATAAAGAATAAGAGACCCCTACGGGGGTCTTTTTACTTGCTAATTTTTAGATGACTTGATTTTTGATAATAATAGCTTAAGATAATACTTGAGTAAAGCATAATATTATAGTATTATCTATAAAAAATACCTAAGTCGAAAAAATTATTTTTAGATGTTTAATATAAAAATAGTTTATTTATAAATTTAAGCGAAAATAATCATACATTAAGGAGTAAGATGTGAAAAGAGTAGTAGGACTTGCTATATTAGGATATGGAACAGTTGGACAGGGGATAGTAAAGCTAATTAGAGAAAAAGAAGACTCAATTAAATTTTATACTAATGCAGAAATTGAAATTAAAAAAGTTTTGGTAAGGACAATTAGAGATTCTTACGAGGTCGATATTGATAAAAAGTTACTTACAAATGACTTTGAGAAGATTTTAAATGATCCATCTATAGACATAGTAGTAGAAGTTACATCATCTGTCGATGAGGCTAAGGATATGATGCTTAGGGCGATGAAAAATGGTAAGCATGTAGTATCTGCTAATAAGGCTGCTATTAGTAAGTATTTTCCTGAATTAAATGATCTTGCTAGGGATATGAATCTTCACTTCCTTCACGAAGCAGCAGTTGCTGGAGGAATTCCTGTTTTAAAACCTCTTGGGGACCTTGTAATGGAAAATGAAATCACTAGGGTTAGGGGAATTTTAAATGGTACATGCAATTATATTCTATCTAAGATGACTGAAGAAGGACTTGACTATGACGATGTTTTAAAAGAAGCCCAAGAACTTGGCTATGCTGAGGCTGATCCAAGTGCAGATGTAGAAGGCTTTGATACTCATAGAAAGCTTAGAATCTTATCTACAATGGCTTTTAGGCAAGAAGTTAGTGAGGATGATATACTCGTAGATGGTATTTCAAAAATTACAGCAGATGATATTAGAATTCTTAAAGATAATGGAAGGACTATAAAATTAATAGGAGATGCCTATATTGAAGATGGAAAGATTAAAGCCTGTGTCGCACCTGTAGGAGTATACTCAGACTCTTATTTTGCATCAGTAAGGGGTGCATTTAACTCGGTTACAGTCTTTGGTGATATGGTTGGAGAGCTTAAATTTTATGGCCAAGGCGCAGGCATGCTTCCTACAGCCAATGCCATCATAAATGACATCATAGATATTATTTTTGATAGGCAATCTAAGGTAAGACTTGGCGAAGGCTTAGATAGACAAATAGATTCTAGTGATATAAGGGCAGATTTTTACCTTAGATATGATGGAAATCTTGTAAACCTTGATGATTTTGATGAAGAAGTTATAGATGATAAATTAAAGGCAAGTTTAATAAAAGATGCCAAGTATGTAGATTTAAAGGATAAATTAGAGGCTGATCCTAATTCTCTTATTGTTAGACTTGAAGATAGGGATTATTAATGAAATACGTATCCACAAGAATAGACAGAAATAAAATAAAACCAAGTCAGGCTATAATTAAGTCCATAGCAGATGACGGGGGCTTATTTGTACCTGAAGCATTCCCAGCTTTAGGTGACTTATCAAAGCTTATAGATCTAGACTACAGGGAACTTGCTAGCTTTATTTTAAAGATGTATTTTGATGATTTAGAAGATAAGTTAGATGACCTTGTCAAAAAGGCCTATGACCAAAAATTCCCAGAAGAGGTAGTAAAAATAGAAGAAACAGATGCTTTCATAATGGAACTTTATCACGGAAGGACTCATGCCTTTAAGGATATGGCATTATCCATTCTTCCTTTCTTACTCAAGGCCTCCTTAGAAGTAAATGGAGATGATAAGAAGGTCTTAATCTTAGTTGCTACATCTGGTGATACCGGAAAGGCAGCTCTCGAAGGTTTTAAGGATGTAGATGGGGTCAGGGCAATGGTCTTTTATCCAAAAGATGGGGTATCAGCCATACAAAAGCTTCAAATGGTAAGCCAAGAGGGAGAAAACCTAAATGTATTTGCCATAGAAGGCAATTTTGACAATGCTCAAACAGCTGTAAAAGATGCCTTTAACGATAAAGAATTTAATAAAAAAATACTAGATAAGGGCTATGAACTATCATCAGCCAATTCAATAAATATAGGTAGACTTATTCCTCAGATTGTTTACTATGTTTATACTTATCTAAGGTTAGTAAGAAATAAGAAAATAAAGCTTGGGGATAAGGTAAATATTGCAGTTCCAACAGGAAATTTTGGAAATGTTCTAGCTGCTTTTTATGCCAAAAACATGGGCTTACCTGTTAATAAATTAATCATTGCATCAAATGACAATAAAATCTTAACAGATTTTTTCGAAACTGGGTCTTATGATTCAAATAGAAAGTTGATTTTAACATCATCTCCATCAATGGATATATTGATTTCATCAAACCTAGAAAGACTTTTATATCACCTATCTGATGGAGACTATAAAAAAGTAGCCGAAGCCATGGAAGCTTTAAATAAGGATAAAATTTATCTTTGGGATAAGACCTATGATGATTTAATATATGCAAATTTTGCAAGTGAAGAAGATGTGAAAGCTGCTATTAAAAATACCTACAAGTCTAACAAATATTTGATTGATCCTCATACAGCAGTAGCAGTGAGCGTTTATGAAAAATATAAAAAAGAAACAGGGGATCAAACAAAAACAATCATAGCATCAACCGCTAACCCACTTAAATTTCCTGATAAGGTCCTAAATTCTCTAGGAATTGATGGTGGGGATGATGAATTTGAAAAGTTGGGAAAAATAGGAGACCTCATGGGTAAGGATGTTCCTGATAACTTAGCAGCTCTAAAAGATATGAAGATAATCCATAAGGATGTCATCAATCCTTTAGACTTAAAAGAGGAAGTATTGAGGAAATTAAAATGAATGAATTAATAATAAGGGTGCCTGCAACAAGTGCTAATGTAGGATGTGGCTTTGATAGCTATGGCCTATCACTTAATCTTTTTAATACTTTCAGCTTTAAGAAAAGTGATGGTTTTGGAGATCATAATCTAGTCATAGATGCCTATAAGTATACTTTTTCCTACTTAGAAAAAGAAATGATTCCCGTAGAAGTAGAAATTGATGGCCTAGTACCAATGACAAGAGGCCTTGGTTCATCATCAACTTGTATAGTCGCAGGAATTTATGCAGCCCTTTATTTCATAAATGGGGAAATAGATAAAGACTTAGCCTTAGACATAGCTGTAGAGATTGAAGGTCATCCAGATAATGTTGGACCAGCCATCTTTGGAGGATTCTTGCTTTGCGTAATGGAAGGAGCTAGGGTTTATCATAAAAAAATCATCCCTGATGAAAATTTAGAATTCATAGCTTTAATTCCAGATTTTAAGCTAAGGACGGAAGATTCAAGAAATGTAATATCTGATAAACTTTTATTAAAGGATGCTATAAATAATATCCAGAGGGCATCGGTCTTATCGTATGCCTTAAAAGATTTAGACAAGGACCTGATAAAAATATGCCTAGATGATAAAATTCATCAGCCATATAGGAAGGGTCTTATAAAAGGCTATGATCAAATTTATGATATGGCTATAGATAGTGGTGCTCTAGGAGTCTACTTAAGCGGAGCAGGTCCTACTGTAATGCTAATAGCTGATAAAAGAGATGATATTTATGATGGTATTAATAAATATATGGCAAGTAATTTTTCAAATTGGAAAGTAAAGAGATTAAAGCTTGATTTGGATGGGGCATATCTAGAAAATTTATAAAAAAATATGGCTAGCTTTAAATAGCTAGCCTTTATAGGTGGAGCTAGAAACAGGACTTGAACCTGCAACCTCCGGTTTACGATACCGTTACTCTACCATTGAGTTATTCTAGCATAAATACATTTTACTAGTATTTTTTTAATTCGTCTATATAATATATAGTATTAGGATTATATAATTTAGTATAATCAGAATGGAGCTAATATGAACTATTCATTTATTTTAGAGCAAATTTATACCACGATTATGAATAATCAATTTATAGGATTTGCCATAGGGGCATTTTTGGTCCTTATTATCCTATTTATTGCATCCAAAACCTTTAGAAAGAGCGGCCTATTTTTACTTGCTACAAGTTTTTTGATTGACTTAAGCATAAGGAGTTTGCCTTTTGAAATATATACATACTACCCTTATGTATTTAATATAGTTACAGGTCTTTATATAGTAGGCTTTATAGACTTTTTTGTAAGGGTTTTGATAATGCTTGTTAAGCTTAACAAAAGGGAAAAGAAAGATTCATCCCTTACAAATTTCATGAAATTTACAGGAATTAGACCTTTCTTTTTGATGCTTATAGTAAATTTAATAAACTATAACAACATAATTCCCAAAAAGATTTTGAATTTATTAACAAGCCTGTCTTTTCTATATATGGTATTTAGGACTTTATACTCAACCTATCTTTATCTAAGCCAAAAGGAGTCTATAGTTATTGATGATAAGATGAATTTTTCTGATATAAAGGCATACTTATCTTCAGATAGAAATAAATCTAAACCTAGGAAAGTGATTAAAAAAGCTAAAAGGAAAGATAATCACAAGAAAAAGGACCTTCCAAATGAGGCTATTTATATATCAGATTTAAAAAATAGGGAAAAAGTTGATGAATCACTTGAAGAAATCAAAAAAGACCTATCAAATACTGATATGATTGAGCTTATTGGTAATTCTCAAAAAATCTTAGCTACTATGACACTTACAGATCTAAAGACAAAAGAGCTTGTATCCTATAAGAGCGAAAAAGCTAAATTTAAGCTTATAGAAGATGAAAATTATAGGGTTGATTTGGAATTTGAGATGTTAAATGACTATGATTATGGAAGGTTTATGGATATTCTCCTAGCTTACGATAAGGATAGGCAAAGATATAAGTTTGAATTAAGCATTGTGACAAATAAAACAAGCGAACTAAAGATGGTTTTCTTTGATCCAAGCGATATTTATAATTTAAAGGCACATGACCATGATTTGGCTGGCAAAACTATATCTTTGATTTTCCCAAAATATAAGATAAACTTCATCAAAGGAAATTGCTAATGACAGATAAGGACAATTTAAAAAAGACCCGGTTTTCTGAAAGAAGGTTTTTTAGCACTAGTGGACTTAAAATAATAGCAGCCCTTGCCATGCTTTTAAGTCACCTGGCTCAGACAAACTTACTCTATGGATTGGGATATATAAGTCTTGCTGATAGTTTCATGCTAATAGGAAGGATAGCCATGCCCATATTTTCCTTCCTCTTGGTCCAGGGAATCATCTTTACAAGTGATGTAAAAAAATATTTGGCTAGATTATTAATCTTTGCCTTTATTTCGGAAATATTTTATGATCTTGCTTTTTCAGATATGGCCTTTGATTTTACAAGTCAAAATGTATTTTTTACACTTTTTCTAGGAGGGCTGATGCTTAGTATTTGGCAATGGGCAAGGAAAATGAATAAGCCTATAGAAATTTTTCTAATAGGAATATCATTTGTATGTATATCCTTTATTGCCATAGCCATAAAATGCGACTATGATTATAGGGTAATTACAGCTATAGGCTTACTATATTTTGCTAGAAATAGTAAAATAATGACAGGTCTTGCGATTTTCTTATCATTTGCCTTTTCAAGATTTACTAGTGGTTATGAACTTTATATTCCCTATATAGTTTACTTATCTATACCCTTCATATCCTTGTATAATGGGCAAAAAGGAAGGTCAAGCAAGTGGGGATTTTATATATTTTATCCAGCACATTTATTAATTATTTATATATTAAAAATTATTTTATTATAAGGAATTTATGAATATTACAGAAATTTTATCAAAAGAATTAAATATTAAAGAAGAATCAATCGACAATGTTATCAAACTCTTGGATGAAGGCTCAACAGTTGCCTTCATAGCTAGATATAGGAAGGAAGTTACAGGAAATCTTACAGATGTTGAGATAAGAGATATAGAAAAAAATCTCAACAAGCTTAGAAATATCGAAAAAAGGCAGGAAGAAATAATAAATGCCATCGATAATAAGGGCCAGCTGACAGATGAATTAAGAGAAAAAATCTTAGCAACCAACACCCTTACAATTCTAGAAGATATCTACGCACCTTTCAAATCTAGAAGAAAGACTAGGGCTGATATAGCTAGGGAATTTGGACTTGATAAGTTTTTAGATAAGCTTCTTACAGAGATTAGCGATGAAGAAGAAGCCCTAAAGGAAGCAGCTACTTATAAGCAAGAAAATCTAGAAGATGAAAAGGAAATAATTACAAGAGCTCTTGATATACTTGCAGAAGATATTGCAAATTCAATAGAAGCAAGAAATATTATCAGAAGAGATGGACTTGTTAGGGCAAGTCTTATCACTAAACTTAAGGCAGAGGAAGATGATCTTTACGAAAATTACCATGATTTTTCTAAAAAGCTTAAGGATTTGAAATCTTTCCAAATTTTAGCTATAAATAGGGCTGAAAAAGAAGAAATATTGACAGTTAAAATTGAATTTACAGATGAATATAACAAAAACTTAATCTATAAGCTAATAAGTCAGGATAAGACTTATAATCCTTACCAAGAAGGCTTGGTAAAGGCTACTATAGATGACGCCTACAAGAGGCTGATGCTCCCATCAATTACAACAGAGCTTAGAAATAAGCTTACAGAAGAAGCTAGTGATGAGTCTATTAGAGTCTTTGGAGACAATCTAAAGCCTTATTTATTGCAAAGGCCAATCAAAGGCCAAGTTGTAATGGGCCTTGACCCTGGTTTTAGGACAGGTTGTAAGGTAGCAGTTGTAGATAAGAATGGAAAATATTTGGATAAGGCAGTGATTTATCCGGTAGAACCCCATAAGAAAGAAAAAGAAGCGATAGCAACCCTTAAAGGTCTTATAGAAAAATATGGTGTTAGCCTAATAGCCCTTGGTAATGCGACAGCATCTAGGGAAACTGAACTAGTTGTAAACAAACTTCTTAAGGAAGTAGAAGGTGTAAGTTATGCTATAGTAAATGAGGCAGGGGCTAGTGTTTATTCAGCTTCAGCCCTTGGAGAGGAAGAATTTCCAGACCTTGATGTAACCATAAGAGGGGCTATTTCAATGGCAAGAAGACTCCAAGACCCTATGGCAGAACTTGTAAAAATTGAACCAAAACATATTGGAGTCGGCCAATACCAACACGATCTTGATGGTAAAAAGCTTGATTTAGAGCTTGCCAAGGTTGTAGAAGATGCGGTAAATGAGGTGGGAGTTAGTATAAATAATGCCTCCTATAAGCTTTTATCATATGTATCAGGTCTAAATCAAAATCTTGCAAAAAGAATTGAAGAAGATTTCAAGGATGGAAAGATTAAATATAGGAAGGACCTCTTAGATGTAAAGGGACTTGGCAAGAAAACCTACGAGCTTGCTGCAGGCTTTTTGAGATTTCCATCATCACCCGAGATTTTGGACAATACAGGAGTTCACCCTGAAAGCTACAAGATAGCCAAAAAACTTGAAGGCTTAAACTTAGATGAAATAAACATAGAAGAAACTGCCCAAAAGCTAGAAGTTGGAGAACCGACCCTTAGAGATATCATAAAAGAGCTTAAAAAGCCCGGAAGGGACCCGAGAGATGATAACCCCGAGGTTTTAACAAAAAAAGAAGTTATGAGTCTTGATGACCTAAAAGAGGGTATGATACTTAAAGGGAAAGTTAGAAACATAACTGATTTCGGAGCTTTTGTAGATATTGGAGTAGGAACAGATGGCCTAGTTCATATCTCAGAGATTTCCGATAAGTTTATCAAAAATCCTCACGATGTTTTAACAAACTCTGAGGTAGTGACAGTAAAAATTATAGAAATAGATAAGAAAAAAGAAAGAATTGGTCTTTCAATGAGGAGTTTAAATTAAATGAGATTATCAAATTATTATATGCCAACCCTAAGAGAAGATCCTGTGGATGCTGAAACAGCAAGCCACAAGCTTCTAACTAGAGGTGCTTTTATCAGACGTCAAGCTTCAGGAATTTATTCTTTCCTACCACTTGGTAAAAAAGTTATAAATAAAATTGAAGCAATAGTAAGAGATGCCATGGATAGCCATGGAGCAATTGAAGTTTCAACATCAATCCTTCAACCAAGAGAAATTTGGGATGCATCAGGTAGATGGGAAACATTTGGTCCTGAGATGTTTAAGATTAAAGATAGACACGATAGGGAATATGCCCTAGGTCCAACAGCTGAAGAATCTTTCGTAGATTTAGTAAAAGATGAGCTTAATTCTTATAAGCAACTTCCACTTAATATTTACCAAATAGTAGATAAGTTTAGGGATGAAAAAAGACCTAGATTTGGTATAAATAGGTCCCGTGATTTCCTTATGAAAGATGCCTACACCTTTGACCAAGACTTTGAAGGACTGGAAAAAGCTTATGACAATATGTGGAAGGCCTATGAATATGCCTTTGACAAAATGAAGCTTGACTACAGGATTGTTGAAGGTGATACAGGAGCTATGGGTGGTAGAAAGAGTCACGAATTTATGGCTCTTGCTGAAAGTGGTGAAGGAGTCATCCTTTATACAGAAAATTCAGATAAGGCCTATACAGACGAAAAGGCAAGAAGCCTAGTTCCGGTTATAAAAGAAGAAGAAAAAGAATTAGAATTAGTAAAAACAACTGATAAGAAAACCATAGAAGAAGTAAGCGAATTCTTAAATGAAGAAAAAATCAAATGTGCAAAGGCAGTCGACCTAATAGTTCAAGGAGAGCTTGTATTTGTATTTATCCCTGGTGATAGGGACTTAAATATGGCTAAACTTATTGCCTACCTAGGTGTGCCAGAGCATGAAATCTTCATGGCAGATGATGAAAGTATAGAAAAATATACCGAGCCTGGCTATACAGGACCAATCGGCTTAAAGGATGTAAGGGTTATAATTGATAAGTCACTTACAGAGATAAATAACCTTGTAGTTGGAGCTAATAAGGCTGGATACCACTATATTAATGCAAACTATAAGAGAGATTTTGATGGGGAGATTGCAGAAGATTTAACACTAGCCAAAGAAGGTGATGAAGCCTATGATGGCAGCGGAAAATACCTAGCAGCTCGTGGTATAGAAGTAGGAAACATCTTCCAATTAGGAACTAAATACTCAGAAGCAATTGGGGCAAATTTCCTAGACCAAAATGGCGTTTCAAAACCATTCGTTATGGGCTCTTATGGTATAGGTGTATCAAGATCTGTATCAGCAATTGTAGAGCAAAACCACGATGATAAGGGCATAATCTGGCCTACATCTGTAGCACCATTTGAAGCTATTGTTACAATTGTAAATCCAAACAAGGAAGAGCAAAAAGATTTAGGTGAAGAAATTTACAAAAAACTAAAAGATGCTAGGATAGATGTTCTACTTGATGATAGAAAAGAGCGTCCAGGTGTTAAATTTAATGATAGGGACCTAATAGGAATTCCATATAGGATAACAGTAGGTAAGGATGCAAGTGAAGGAATAGTTGAATATTCAAAAAGATCTGATCTTGAAAATATAAAACTAGATAAAAACGAATCAATTGAAAGAATTATAGAAAATATCCATAAAGATTTGCAAGACTAAGGCAAAAATGGGTATCATAATAATGAATGGATTAATAAATAGGGCATAAGCCCGGAGGAGATAATAATGTTAGTAAATGCAAAAGAAATGTTAGACTTAGCTTATGAGAAAGGTTATGCAATTGGCCACTTCAATACAAACAACCTTGAATGGACAAAGGCAATCCTACTTGCTGCAGAAGCAAAGAAAACTGCAGTTATCATAGCATCAAGTGAAGGTGCTGCAAAATATATGGGAGGCTTCAAAGTTGTAGCTGACCTAGTTAAAAATCTTCACGATGCTCTAAATATAACTGTTCCTGTGGCAATTCACCTAGACCATGGTTCATATGAAGGTGCAAAAGCTTGTATAGAAGCTGGTTTTACATCAGTAATGTTTGATGGCTCACACTTCCCAATAGATGAAAACCTTGAAAAAACAAGAGAAATTGTTAAACTTGCTCACGAAAAAGGAATCTCAGTAGAAGGTGAAGTAGGCGGAATTGGTGGAGAAGAAGATGGAGTTACATCAGCTGGTGAACTTGCAGATGTTGAAGAATGTAAAAATCTTGCAGCATGTGGTATAGACTTCCTAGCTGCCGGTATCGGTAATATCCACGGTGTATATCCTGCTGACTGGCAAGGACTTAACTTTGAAAGACTACAAGAAATTTCTGATGCAGTTAAAATGCCTATAGTTCTTCACGGTGGTACAGGTATCCCAAGTGATCAAATCAAAAAAGCTATCAGCCTAGGAGTATCAAAAATCAACGTAAACACAGAATGCCAAATCGAATTTGCTAAGGCAACAAGAGCTTATATAGAAGCTGGTAAAGACCAACAAGGCAAGGGCTTTGACCCAAGAAAACTTCTAAAAGACGGTACAGATGCAGTACAAGCCCTAGTAGAAGAAAAAATCGAGATGTTTGGTAGCACAAATAGTGCTCAAAACTAAATACCGATATTAGTAGAAAAATAATAGGGGCCTCGTGCCCCTTGATTTTTTATAAGAATTATGGATAATTTAAAAGATAAAAAACTAGTTGAATTAAGAGAACTTGCAAAAGACTTAGGAATTGAATCAATTAGTAAATATAGAAAAGATGAATTAATAAAGCTCATAGAAGAAGAAAATAAAAATAAAGAAGAAGAAAACCAAGAAGCAAGAGAAAATGACCTGGGATCCAAATTTGATTGTGATGGAATACTTGAAATATTACCAGATGGCTTTGGATTTTTAAGGACCCAGCTTTATGAATCTGGTGATGATGATATATATGTCCCACCTAAGCAAATAAAGATGTTTAGGCTAAAGACAGGTGACTACATAGAAGGAATAGCCAGAGAAAAACACGACAAGGACAAGTTTTCTCCTTTAATATTTGTATCAAGTGTAAATGGAATAAAGCCAGGAGATGCCTTTAATAGGCCGCCTTTTGAAGACTTAACACCAATTTATCCAAATGAGAGAATAAGTGTGGAGACAGATTCTAAACACTTATCTGGCAGAATAATTGATATAATAAGCCCGATAGGTAGGGGCCAAAGGGGTCTTATAGTTTCCCAGCCAAAGGCCGGAAAGACAACACTCATCAAAGAAATAGAAAGAGCCCTAGAAAAAAACTATGATGACCTTAAAATTTTGGTCCTTTTAATCGATGAAAGACCAGAAGAAGTAACAGATTTTATAAGATTTGTAAATGAATATAGGGATCCAGAAAATGTCTTAATGAGGACTGAGGTAGCTGCATCAACCTTTGACATGCCACCACAAAACCATATAGACATAGCAGAAATGGTCTTAGAGCGTGCCAAGAGGTTTGTTGAAGAAAAGAAAGATGTGGTAATACTTCTTGACTCTATAACAAGGCTTGCAAGGGCCTATAATATCATGACTCCTCAATCAGGCAGGACCCTATCAGGTGGTCTAGATCCACTAGCCCTTGTCGGTCCAAAGCAATTTTTTGGTGCAGCTAGAAATATAGAAAATGGTGGGTCACTTACAATACTTGCCACAGCCCTAGTAGATACTGGCTCAAGGATGGATGACATGATCTTTGAAGAATTTAAGGGAACCGGCAATATGGAAATCCACCTTGATAGACGCCTATCAAACCGCAGGATCTTCCCTGCAATCAACATCGAAAAATCATCAACAAGACGTGATGATCTCCTTCTTTCAAAAGAAGAAATGGAAGCTATTTATAAGCTAAGAAACTCCGACCTAAATACAACAGAATCTATTCTAGAGTTAATTGACTGGATGAAAAGAACAAAATCCAACCAAGATTTTGTCAGACTGATAAATTCATCCCTTAAATAACTTGATTTAAGTATACAAAGCAGGTATAATTTTAATTGCTTATTGAAATGGAAGATAGAGGTGAATTATGAAAAAAGAATTACATCCAGAATATCACCAAGCTAAGGTAACTTGCGTGTCTTGTGGCAACGAGTTTACAGTAGGTTCAACAGAAGAAGAAATCAAAGTAGAAGTTTGCAACAATTGCCATCCATTCTATTCTGGTAAACAAAGAACTGCTGAACGTGGTGGTAAGGTAGAAAGATTTAACAAGAAATACGGTAGAAAATAATAGAAAGAAAAATAAGGTAAGGCAACTTACCTTATTTTTGTGTAAAATAATGAAGATATCAGAATTTTTAAAAAAAGATTACAACACAACACTCATAGCCCTAACCTACATTCTAGATAAACCTAAATCTTTTATACTCTTAAATCAAAATTTAGACCTAAAAGAAGAAGAATCTAGAAAATTAAACGATATAATAAATATGAGGAAAGAATCTATTCCCCTTCAATATGCCATAGGTTATTGGGAGTTTTATAATCTAAGGCTTAAGGTTGATCCTAGGGCTCTCATACCAAGATTTGAAACAGAGATAATAGTAGATTATATAATAAAATCTCCCTACAGAAAAGAAAAAATCCTTGATATAGGAACAGGAAGTGGTGCTATAGCCCTAAGTCTTGCCTATAATCTAAAGGACTCTCTTGTCATCGGATCAGATATAGAAGATAAGGCCATAAGCTTAGCTATCGAAAATAAGGACCTTTTGGCTATCAAAAATGTCGACTTTATTAAATCTGATTTGTTTGAAAATATAGATGGGAAATTTGACTTGATAGTATCTAATCCGCCTTATATTAATAAGGTTGATTATAAAAATCTTGATAAGGAGCTTTTTTACGAGCCAAAATCAGCCCTCTATGGTGGAGTCGATGGTTTGGATTTTTATAGGCAAATTATAAAAGAGGCTTCAAATTATTTAAATGATGACGGACACCTAATTTTTGAAATAGGTTATGATCAAAAAGATGAGATTAATGATTTATTAAAGAAAGAAAATTTTATCAATATAAAAAACATTAAAGATTTTAACGATTTTGATAGATTTATTATTGCACAGAAAGGATAAATTATGTTTGAAAATCTAGAACATGTTAGAGAAAATTACAAACAACTTGAATTAAAACTCGCAGATCCAGCAGTTTTATCAGATATGGATCAATTTAGAAAAGTTTCTAAAGAGTATAATTCACTAAAACCAGTAGTTGAAAAATACGAAGAAATTAAAAACGCAGAAGATACAATAGAAGAAAACCAAGAGCTTTTAAATGAAACAGATGATCAAGATATGATCGCTATGCTCAAAGAAGAAATTGATGAAAACAAGAAAAACCTTGAAGTCTTTAAAGATGAGATGCAAATTCTTCTAATACCAAAGGACCCTAACGATGAAAGAGACGTAATCGTTGAAATCAGACCGGGTGCTGGTGGTGATGAGGCAGGCCTCTTTGCTGGTGATCTATATAGAATGTATAACATGTATGCAGACAAGGCTGGTTTTAAGACCGAAGATATTGAGGTCAACACCCAAGGAGTGGGTGGAATCAAAGATGCTACCTTTGTTGTAAGAGGCGAGGGAGCTTATTCTAAATTAAAATACGAATCAGGAGTTCATAGGGTTCAAAGAGTACCTGAAACAGAATCAGGTGGTAGAATTCATACCTCCACAGCAACTGTTGCAGTTCTTCCAGAAGTTGATGAAGTAGAGCTTCACATAGATCCTAATGATATTAGGGTAGATGTTTATAGGTCAAGTGGTAATGGTGGCCAATCAGTAAATACAACCGACTCTGCTGTAAGACTTACCCATATACCAACAGGCCTAGTTGTAGCCATCCAAGATGAAAAGAGCCAGATAAAGAATAAAGATAAGGCCATGAGAGTTCTTAGGGCTAGACTTTATGAGTTAGAAGAAGAAAAAAGAAATAAGGAAATAGCAGATAATAGAAAAAGCCAGGTAGGTACTGGTGATAGGTCTGAAAGAATTAGAACCTATAACTTCCCTCAAGGAAGAATCACCGACCACAGGATTAATAAAACAGTTTACCAACTAGATGATTTTCTAAATGGAGACATAGAAGATATGATTAATTCCCTAATAGCAGAAGATCAAACTAGAAAGTTAGAAAAAATAGGTGAGGAAGAATAGTTGTTTGATTTTCTTGCTAAAAGACTAGTAAAGGATTATAAAAATATTGATAATCCAGATGTAAGGCTTGATTTAATAAGCGTATCATCACTCATAGGCATAATAATGAACATTATACTTTTTATAAGTAAGATTATTTTAGGTTTTGTGAGTAAGTCTACAGCTATCTTAAATGATGCCTTTAACAATCTTTCTGATTCAGTAGTTTCAATCATGGCCTTGGTCGGATCTAGTTTTTCCAAAAAACCAGCCGACAAAGAACATCCATTCGGTCATGGTAGGATAGAATATGTGGTATCCTTACTTGTTTCGATAGTGATTATCTATGTGGGACTTATGCTTTTTATAAATTCTGCAAAGTCTTTTAATGATAGTAATCCTAATGGCCTTAATTTACTAAGCTTTATTATATTATTTGCCGGAATCTTGATAAAACTTTATATTTACAGACTAAATGCAAAATTATATAAGGATTTAGAATCAGACCTAAACTTAGGTGTAATGCTTGATGCTAGAAATGATATAATTTCAACCAGCGCTATTATCTTAGGTGTATTTTTACAAAGATTTGTAAGCTTTAACCTTGATGCTGCAATGGGTATAGTAGTGGCGTTTTTTGTTATAAAACCTGGCATAGACTTATTTAATGAAACAGTAAAATATTTATTAGGTGAAAGAATTGATGAGAATATAGAAGAAAAGATTTCTGAAATACTCTTATCTGGCCAATATATAAAGGGCATTCATCATTTGGATATCCACCAATATGGCAGAGGACAGATAATAGGGTCTTGTCATGTTGAGGTTCCAGGAAATTTGACTGTCAGTGAACTTCATAATGAAATAGACAGGATTGAAAAAATTATTAGGAAGGAAACGGGAGTGATACTTACACTTCACGCTGATCCGACTTATTGTATTTTAGATTAAAGAAGGCTAAATGAAAACAGAAGTTTTAGAGTTAGATAGAAATAACATTGATGAAAAAATAATAAAAAAGGCAGCAAGTTTGATAAATGAGGGAGAACTTGTAGCCTTTCCGACTGAAACAGTTTATGGGCTTGGAGCAGATGGTCTAAGTGATAAGGCTTGTCAGAAAATTTTTAAGGCCAAGCATAGACCAGCCGACAATCCTTTGATTTTACACATTTCAGACCTAGAAATGCTTGAAAAATTAGTAGATGAAATAAGAGATAGGGATAGGGCTCTTTTTAAGCTTTGGCCAGGGCCATTAACACTTATTTTTAAGAAATCTAAGCTAATACCAGATGCAGCAACAGCAGGTGGAGATACTGTAGCCATCAGATTTCCGTCAGATAAGATTGCAAATAAGCTTATAGCTTTTGCAAATACACCAATTGCAGCCCCATCAGCAAATATATCTGGTAGACCGTCACCAACTAATGCAGCTGATGTTTTTTTTGATATGGATGGTATTATACCAATGATCTTAGATGGTGGGGAATCTAATATTGGCATAGAATCTACTGTTCTTGACCTATCAGAAGATATACCAGTAATACTTAGACCTGGTTTTTATACCTATGAGTTTCTAAAAGAGATTATCCCTGATGTGAGACTAGATGATAGCCTTGTAGATGCAAGTGTCAGACCAAAGTCTCCAGGACAAAAATATAAGCATTACGCTCCAAAGGCTAAGATGAGAGTATTTGTAGGGGATGGAGCAAAAGATTATATTTATGATCTTGCAAATTCTTATAAAGAAAAATTATATAGGGTAGGAATATTAGGATTTGAGGATTCTAAAGAAATATTTAAAAATTTTGATTTTATAAGCTTTGGTGATAGGAGTGACTTATCTACAATGAGCCATGTTTTATTTTCTGCCTTAAGGCAGATGGATAGGATGGATGTAGATATTATTCTAGCAGAAGGTGTTAAGGAAAATCATTTGGGTAAGAGTATAATGAATAGGATGAAAAAATCGGCAGCAGGCGATGTGAATTATATATAGGAGATAAGAAATATGAAAAATGTAAAAGTATTAGACCATCCAGTAATCAAACATAAAATTTCCATCTTAAGAGATATTAATACAGGCTCAAACGAGTTTAGATCTCTAGTTACAGAAATAGCTATGATGTTAGCTTATGAAGCTACTTCAGATTTAGAGCTTGAAGAATATGAAGTAGAAACTCCAGTTGCAAAGACAACGGGCTATAGGCTTACAGGCAAAAAAATCGGTATCGTTCCAATCCTAAGAGCAGGTCTTGGAATGGTTGATGGGGTATTAGAAGTCTTACCAGCAGCTAAGATTGGCCATATTGGTATGTATAGAAATGAAGAAACTCTTCAACCTGTAGAATATTATTGCAAGCTTCCAAGTGATGTTGAAAACAGGGATATCCTTGTAGTAGATCCAATGCTTGCAACAGGTGGTTCAGCTTGTGATGCTATAGATAGACTAAAAGAATATGGTTGTAAATCTATAAAATTACTAAGCGTTATAGCAGCACCTGAAGCTTTCAAATTGCTTGAAGAAAAGCATCCAGATGTCAAGGTTTATATTGCACAGCTTGATGAGAAATTAAATGAAAATGGCTATATAGTACCTGGACTTGGTGACGCTGGGGATAGGCTGTTTGGTACTAAGTAAGGATTAATTATGGCAGAAAAAGAAATATTAGTAATAAATTCTAATGGACCACTCAAGGGAGAAGTAAATATATCGGGGGCAAAAAACTCTGCCCTTCCAATTCTTGCTGCTTGTGTTTTGGGTACAGAAGAAATAATATTAGATGGGGTTCCTGAGCTTAAGGACGTAGAGATAATGGTGGAAGTTCTCAAACACCTAGGAAGCGAAGTCAAATACTTAGATACAAACACCCTAAGTATAAATTCCGCATCAATAAATACCTGCGAGACACCATTTGAACTTATGGATAAGATGAGGGCATCCTTTGTAGTAATGGGACCACTTTTATCTAGGTTTAATGCAGCCTACACCAAGGCTCCAGGTGGATGTAACATAGGAAGTCGACCAATAGATCTTCACCTAAAGGGTTTTGAGGCCCTAGGAGCTTCTAACTCTATAAATGATGATGAAATATCAATCGAGGCTAAAAATGGCCTAGTAGGTACAGAAATATATCTAGACTTCCCATCAGTAGGAGCTACACAAAATATAATGATGGCAGCTTGCCTTGCAAAAGGTAAGACAACCTTAGAAAATGCTGCTAAGGAGCCAGAGATAGTTGACCTAGCTTCCTTCCTATCAAAAATGGGAGCAAGTATCAAGGGAGCTGGTACATCAACCATTGTAATAAGTGGAGTTGAAAAGCTAAAGGGAACAAGACACACCATAATTCCAGATAGAATAGAAGCAGCAAGCTACATGACAGCTGCAGCAATGACAAGGGGAGAGGTATTGATAAACAATGTTATCGGAAGCCACATCAGACCAGTTATTGCAAAGCTAGTTGAAATGGGTGTTGAAGTCGAAGAAATAGAAGATGAGGATAAGATAATAGTAAGGGCCAACGAGGGCAAGCTTAAGGCAACAAACATCCAGACCCTTCCATATCCAGGTTTTCCAACAGATGCTCAAGCTCAATTTATGGCGCTAATGACAGTTTGTGAGGGTGAAAGTAGAATACAAGAAACTGTTTTTGAAAACAGGTTTATGCACGTAAACGAACTTTCTAAAATGGGGGCAGTAATTGCAACATCTGGCAACAGGGCAACTATAGCAGGTGTAACAAAGCTTCATGGAGCAGATGTTAAGGCAACAGATCTAAGAGCAGGAGCAGCTCTTGTCATGGCTGGTCTTGTTGCAGAAGGAACTACCAGAGTATTTGATATCTACCACATAGATAGGGGCTATTCAAATTTAGTAGAAAAGCTAACAAAGCTTGGAGCAGATATTAAGAGAGTAAGAGTAAAATAAATGAAAATAGAAGGCATAGTTACAAACATTAGGTATAGAAATGATGAAAGTGGTTATAGTGTGATGACACTAGAAACCGCTGATTCAGATATTACCATTGTTGGTACTATGCCTATTTTTAATGAGGGAGATAGGATAGAAGTCGATGGCGATTTGATCTATCACGATAAGTATGGCGAGCAGATAAATGTTAGAAATGTAAGTCTTAAAAAGCCATCTGATAAGGAATCAATCATTAAATTTTTATCAAATTCAAATATAAGAGGAATTGGGCCTAAAACTGCCAAGGCCATCTACCAAAAATTTGGAAATGAGTCCTTAGATATCTTGTATAATCACACAGATAAGCTTTTAGAAGTAGAAGGTATAGGCAAGAAAAAACTAAGAGATATAAGCTTATCAGTAGAAGATAGTAGAGATTCTAGAAAAACTATGGAATTTCTAAATAAGCTTAGGATTTCTTACAATCTTTCTATGAAAATCTATAACAAATACGGGGAAAATACCAGAGACATAATAAAGGCAAATCCTTATAAGCTCATAGAAGATATAAAGGGAATTGGTTTTAACATGGCAGATAGCCTTGCTCGTAGTATGGAAATGAAAGTCAATTCATCTTTTCGTATATCAGCAGGACTTTCCTATGTGATCGATTATGAGGCTGATTTTAACGGGCACACAAGCTTAAAATTAGATGATTTGATTATTAAAACTCAAAATTTACTAAAGGTAGATAAAGACCTAATAGCTAGACAAGTTGAAGAAGATTTGCTTTCTGGAAAACTTGAGCTTGTTGTTATAGATGATAATTCTTATGTATATGCCAAAAGCCTTTATAAGTCAGAAAAATCGGTGGCAATGAATTTAGCTAAAAAAATCAAAGCTAAATACATATTTGATGTGAGTATAAATGAAGACTTAGACCCATATTCCAAGGAACAAAAAGAAGCGATAAATAAGGCCTTTGAGAATATGCTACTTGTAATAACTGGTGGTCCAGGTACTGGTAAAACAACCATAATCAATGCCATAACAAAGATTCTTGATGATAATGACCTATCCTATGCCTTGGCAGCACCAACAGGCAGGGCGGCCAAAAGAATGCAAGAATCTACTGGCAAGGAGTCCTACACCATCCATAGACTTGTTGGGATCAGGCCAGATATGCCTATAGCTGAATATAATGAAGAAAATCCAATCGAAAAAGATTATATAATTGTAGATGAGATGAGTATGGTTGATATTTACCTGATGAAAAGTCTTCTCGATGCTATAGGGGAAAATACAGCCCTAATCCTGGTGGGAGATAGCGACCAGCTTCCATCAGTAGGCCCTGGTAATGTCTTATCAGATATTTTAGAAACCAATATTAATTCAGTGAGGCTAGAAAAAATATTTAGGCAGGCAGGAGAATCTAATATAGTTTTAAATGCCCACAGGATAAATAAGGGTGAATATCCATTTTTAAACCAACCAGGCAAGGATTTTTTCTTTATAAATGCAAATTCTAGAAATTTTAAAGAAAGTCTCCTAGAATTAATAAAAGATAGGCTGCCTAATTTCTATAAACTTGACCCGACAAATGATATCCAGGTCCTATCTCTATCAAGAAAGACAGCTTGGGGAGTTGATTCTATAAATGAAGCCATCCAAGAAACTATAAATAAGCAAAATATTTTTTTGAAGATCAATAATAAGACTTTTAAACTCTATGATAAGGTCATGCAGGTTAGGAATAATTATGATTTAAAGGCTATTAATATAGTTGAAAATGACGATGGGGTTTATAATGGAGATATTGGCATTATTAAAGAAATAGACACAAATGAAGAAAGTCTTAAGGTAGAATTTGAAGATGGTAAGGTCATAAAATATAAAAAAGAAGACATAAAAGATCTAGACCTATCATATGCTATTACAGTCCACAAGTCACAAGGTTCAGAATTTAAGTGTGTGATAATTCCTATGATGCAGGTAGCGCCTATGCTTTTAACAAGAAACCTACTTTATACTGGTATCACAAGAGCTAAGAGTCTGGTAATTTTATTGGGTGAGAAGCGATTTATAAAGACAATGGTTGACAATAATAGGTCAAATAAGAGAAATACTAACCTAGCATATTGGATAGGGGAAATGGAGTCTATACTTGCTGATTGATTTTTTATTTTTAGACCCAAACAAGTGTTATATTTGCAAGGAAGAATACATCTACAAATACCATATCTGTAGGGATTGCTTTGATAAACTAGACTATGTAGACAATGAGTTTCTAGTAGGAAATACCAAGGCTTATGCCATGTTTTTTTATGATGATTTTTTTAAAATACTAATAGGGAATTATAAGTTTGAAAGAAATACATCCCTTTCTAGAGTATTTTCTGAATTTCTCTATGAATATGGGACTAGGAAGGGCTTATTTGAAGTTGATTATATCTTGACATCTCCGTCTTCAAAATCAACCCTAATAGATAGGGGATTTGATCAAATAAGGATGATTACAGATGACTTTATAGAAAGGATAAGGCCAAGCTATCTGGATGAATTTATAAAGGTAAAAGACACCAAGGCTCAGCATAATCTAGGCAGGGAGGAAAGGAGTCTCAACCTAGTTGATGCTTTTGTTTGCCAAAAAGATTTGACAGATAAGTCTGTTCTTATCATCGATGATATTTTAACAACAGGCAATACGGCCAAGGAAATCATTAAAGTATTAAAAGCATCTCATGCCAAAGAAATAAAAGTATTGGCCCTTGCTTCAGAAAAAAGGGTAATCTAAAAGCCAAGCGCAAGCTTGGCTTTACTTTTGTCTTTAAGCAAGACTTTCTTCTTTTTCAGCTTCCTTAAGGAATTCATAAATTTTCACGGCGAGAGCCATTTCAATTCTTTTTCTAAATAATTTACAAGAATATTCGTGGGTGTGGTTTAAATCGCCTGTGGCATTATAATTATTTGCCGCACAGCCTCCTGAACAATACATATTAGCCCAGCAAGACCTACATTCTTCCTTAGAATAGCAGTTGCATGTTTTAAAGCGATTTACCAGGTCCTTATTTTTGACTCCATCATAGATATTTCCGATTATGAAGTCTTCATTGCCTACAAATTGATGGCAAGGATAGAGGTCTCCTGTAGGGGTTACTGCCATATATTCTGTACCAGAACCGCATCCAGAAAGTCTCTTGTGGATACAAGGCCCATTTTCAAGATCAATCATATAGTGGTAGAAAATAAATTTATCATCCTTATCAATTGCTTCCATCATCATGTCAGCAAGTTTCTCATATTGATCATATAGGGTATCAAGGTGCTCATCTTTTAGGGCATATTCATTATCAGGTGAGCCAACAACTGGTTCAAGGGATGTCCTCTTAAAACCTAAGTCAAGATAAGTCTTGATATCTTCTGTAAAATCAAGGTTATTGGCTGTATAGGTTCCTCTCATATAGTATTCCTTATCACCACGTCTTTCGACAAGTTTTTGGAATTTTGGAACTATAAGGTCAAAGGAACCTGTTCCCTTAATAGTTTTCCTGAAGTGGTCGTGCTTTTCGCGTCTTCCATCCAGGGATAAGACTACATTTTTCATATTTTCATTTAAGTAGTCTATATTTTCGTCATTTAGAAGTAGGCCATTGGTTGTAAGGGTGAAGTTAAAGTGTTTATTAAACTCTTCTTCCTTGCTTCTTGCATAGTCTACTGTGTATTTTACAACGCCTAGGTTCATCAAAGGTTCACCACCAAAAAAGTCTATATCTAAATTATAGTGGCTTCCAGAATATTCTAGTAAAAAGTCAATAGCAGCCTTGGCAACTTCTTTTGACATAATCGCATCAGGTCCATGATAGGTTCCACCCTTAGCAAAGCAATAATCGCAGGTAAAATTGCAGGTATGGGCCACATTTAGGCAAAGAGCCTTAATAGTTGTAGGTCTTTTTGTTACATCTATGGCAAGGTCCTTGAAATTATCTTCTGTAAACAATTGGCCGCTTTCAATAAGGTCGCTTACTTCATTGAAGGCAGCTTCTAATTCTTCATCTGTCACATTGTACTTAAGGCTTAAATCTGTTTTTAGCTTTTCTATGTCAGAATCCTTGTAAGATTCTATAATATCGTATGTAAGGTCATCTACTAGATGAACAGAACCACTGTATATATCCAAAACAATATTAAAACCCTTAGCTTTATATTGATGTATCATTATTCCTCCTATGGTTTTTTAACCTAATATATTATACTTAATTACTAGGAATATAAAAGTTAAGAATACAAAAAGACCCTCGCAATTACCCAAAAAAATCAGATAAGATTTGCAAAGGCCTCCTAATATGTAAGCTCTTATTTATTTTTTTTGCTAACACATTCTTGGTTTGCAACTCCGCAAGATGTTTTGCAAGCAGATTGGCAAGAAGTTTGGCATTCACCACAACCACCATCTTTTTTGCTCTTGTGTAAGTTTCTTGTATTTAATGTAAGAATTCTTTTCATAATACACTCCTTATAATTCATCTTGTATATAATTTTAGCATTTTTATTCAATTTTGTCAATAAGACAAGAAATATCATCTTCTATATTTATAGTAAGGCCCTTTGATTTCATAAAATTTAGGCTAGCCAAGATATTTTTATCAAGAATCTCCCCTGGCGTGATGATAGGTATTCCAGGTGGATAGGCATAGACAAATTCCCCGGAAATGTGATTGAGAGCCCTATTTAATTTCACTTTGGATTTTTCTTTTTCATAAGCCTCAAATAGCTCATATTTTTTGATAGGCTTTGGATAGGTAAACTTATAAGAATTGTCAGCTTTTAAAAGTGCCTTATCAATTTTCATTAAGACTTCTTTTAAATATACAAAAGCTTCCTTTCTATCAAAAATACTTGCTATTAAAAGGGCATAGGATGGATAGGCCATTTCTATTTCAATCTTATTTTTCCTAAGGATTTCTTGAAGTTCAACACCGCTTATATTTGTGTTTTTACACGAAATCAAAATTTTAGACCTGTCCTTATCCTTGTGGTTAATAAGCTTTAAATTTTTAAGGTCAAGGTCATAAAGTTCATCTAAATTTTTATTTAAGTTATCCATCATCCCATAAAACTTGTCGAAATTTTCTATCATTTCATCTATTGATTGTAAAATTAGGTAGGATGGGGAAGAGCTTTGAAATATTGCCATATTCTCCCTAAGGCTTCCTATCAAAGACTCATCATTTACCAAAAGTGCGGCAGATGGGGTAAGGGCTGAGAGATTTTTATGAAAGGATGTGACAGCTAGGTCAAAGCAATTTTTATATAGGTCGTTAAGGTATAAGTGGCTGCCATGGGCTAGGTCTACAAAAAGTTTGGTCTCATATTTTTGGCATATGCCATAAATTTTTTCTAGATCGAGTATATAGCCTTCATAGGAAGGACTTGTCACCACAACAGCCCCATGGGATTTGCTTTTTAACTTATTTTCTAAAATATTATAATCGATACCTGCTACAGCGCTTACTTCATCTGTTATTATATCAATATATTCGACCTTACACTTATTTATTAAAGCTGCATTATAAACAGCCTTATGGGAAGATCTCTGTATAAGGAGATTGTTATTGTTTTTGCTGAGGCTTCTTATTGCTGCAAGGATGCCATTTGTTGATCCATTTGTAGAAATTATAGCATCTTTCACCTGATAATTTTTGGCGATAGCTTTTTCCATTTCAACAAAGATTTCTTTGGGGTCATTAAGGTTATCAAGACCTTCTATTTCTGTAAAATCTCTTCTATAAGCTAGGTCATTTCTTAAAAGCTCTGATCTTTTGTGGCCTGGCATATGGAAGGGATAGGTATTTTCATTTAGATATTCATCGATTTTTTTTATTAACATGCTTCCTCCTTCCTATATTATAGCCTAACTTACAAATATTTTAAGAAAATCTTAGAAAATGGGTGTAAAATAGTGATAGGTGATGAAATGAAAAATAATATGATAAAAATAATAAAATCAGTGCTTGTATTTTTGATGTTTGTAGTTATTTTTGCTGCAGGTTTTCTCTTGCTAAACTTTTTTAAAAATGATGGAACTGGTGGTGAAATTTTTGATATTTCAAAGGACAAGGAGTTTATGTTCTTGCTTGCAGGTGTTGACTCAACTGGAGAAGATACAGGAACAAGGACAGATACACTTATGCTTGTCAATGTGAATAAGGATAAAAACACAATAGATATGATATCAATCCCAAGAGATTCCTACGTTTCTATCAGGGGATCAATGGATAAGATTAATGCAGCCCACTCTTATGGTGGAATTGATCTTACAATGGAAGTTGTGAGAGATTTTCTAGGAATAAATCTGGACAAGTACTTTGTTATTTCCTTTGATGCAGTTATTGCAGGGATAAATGCTCTCGGCGGTATGGATGTAGAAGTAAGTAATGAAGTAGCAAGTGCCATGGGCATTAGCCCAGGAATAAGGAAAATGAGAGGTGATGAGGTCTTAGCCTATGTTCGCTTTAGAAAGGGCTATCAAAATGCAGACCTTGGTAGGATAAATACTCAACAAGATTTTATGAAGCAGTTTATAAAGGAGGCGACAAAGGTAGAAAATATCAGCAAGCTTCCATCAGTCTACAAGGCCATGAAACCATATATTAAGACAAATATAGGGCTTAAAAATCTTTCGTCCTTAGCTTTAGATTTTAAGAGTGTAGACCCTTCAAATATTAATTCTATTCGCCTTGAAGGTGAGCCATTTAATGCAGGTGGTATATCTTATTTTAAGGTTTATCCTAATTCTATAGAAGAAATTAGGCAAAATTATTTAAAATCTTATTTAAGAAATTAATAATAGGGTATAATACAAATGTACTAAGATGGAGGAGACATGGACATAAAATCATTAATCAGAGTAATTGAAGACTATCCAGAAAAAGGCATATCTTTCAAAGATATCACAACCCTACTTAAAAATAGGGAAGGCTTTAAAGAAACCCTAGATAGGTTAGAAGAAGCATTAAAAGATTACGAATTTGACTATATAGCAGGTGTAGAATCAAGAGGACTTATCTTTGGTGCACCCCTTGCTGATAGGCTAAATAAGGGCTTTATTCCAATTAGAAAACCAGGCAAATTACCTGGAGAAATTGAAAGAGTATCCTATGAGTTAGAATATGGTTCAAATGAACTTGAAATCCACAAGGATGCCCTAAAACCAGGAGATAAGATTGTAATAGTAGATGATCTTATAGCTACAGGTGGATCTGCTAAGGCAAGTGCAAAACTAGTTGAAAGCCTTGGAGCAGAAGTTGTATGTTTTGAATTTTTAATCGAACTTACAGGTCTAAAGGGTAGAGAATATCTAAAAGATTACGATGTAATATCAATAGTAGAATATGACCACTAAAAATTGGAGCTTTCTTAGTAAAGCTCTTTTTTGTTGTTAATTTATTTAGAAATTATTGGTCAAAATCTTATAAATATACTTGAAATGCATATTTAAGTCAGTATAATTAAATTAAGGTCAGAGATGGTCAAATAAAAAAGATGGAGGTAAATATGCAATATAAAGATTACTATGAAGTGCTAGGGGTGGACAAGAAAGCTAGCGCTGATGAGATCAAAAAAGCTTATAGAAAATTAGCTAAAAAATACCACCCAGACCTTCATCCAGATGATGAAAGTGCACACAAAAAATTTACAGAAATAAACGAAGCCTACGAGGTTTTATCAGATCCTGATAAGAGACAAAAGTATGATACCTTTGGTTCAGGAGCCAATTTCACAGGCGGTCAGAATTTTGACCCAAGAGATTTTGGTTTTGATTTTGGAAACTTCGGTAACGGCTCATACACATATACAAGTTCGAATGATTCAGGTTTTTCAGACTTTTTTGATACCCTCTTTGGAGGTTTTGGATCTAAAAGTCAAAGCACAGGCCACAGTTCAAGGTTTGGAGGCTTTGGCAACGGGTTTTCAAAAAGAGAAAAATCTAAGCTAAATACCGAAGTTACTATATCAATAGATGAAGCCATGGAAGGCACATCTAGAAAGATATCTGTTAACTCACAAGGAAGGCTTACCGATATAGATGTTAAAATACCAAAGGGTCTTAAAAACAAAAATAAAATTAGGATTGATGGCTCAAAATACGGTCTTGCAGCAGATATATATGTAAAAGTTAACATAAAAGATGATGAAGACCTTGCTCTTGATGGGATAGATTTAATCAAAAAAATTAAGCTTAGCCCATGGGATGCCTACTTTGGAAAAAAGGTAAAGGTAGATACTAAGTCAGGGGCCTTGCTGGTAAATATTCCAGAAAAAATAACCACAGGCAAAAAAATTAGACTAAAAGATAGGGGCTATGTAGATAGGAAAAATAACAAGGGTGATTTAATCCTTGAAATCCAAATAGATAACCCAGTTCTTAATGAAGAACAAATCGAATTATATAAAAAGTTAAAAGAAATCGAGGGATAATATGGATAACAATAAATTAACACAAAAATCAATAGAAGCAATAAACAATGCAAATTC
This sequence comes from uncultured Anaerococcus sp., assembly GCF_963512375.1. Classification (NCBI taxonomy): domain Bacteria; kingdom Bacillati; phylum Bacillota; class Tissierellia; order Tissierellales; family Peptoniphilaceae; genus Anaerococcus; species uncultured Anaerococcus sp. The sequence goes on along the minus strand of NZ_CAUPMI010000001.1, from coordinate 52,602 downwards.
AATGGCTATAAAAGATGCAAACCCAGAAGTAACTGAGTTTCATCTTGGCCTAGCCCTAGTAGAAAGTTCAGATTCCTATGTATCAATGGTTTTAAAAGACATGGGAGTAGATGTAAATTCTTATAAAAACGACTTAGAGAAAAAGATAGAGTCCTTACCAAAACAATCAGGCAATGCCAAAACCTATCCATCACAAGTATTTCAAAGGATATTTTTAAAGGCAGAAGATGAAGCAGAAGCAATGGGGGATTCCTTTATATCAGTAGAGCACATCTACCTATCACTTCTTAAGGAAAAAAGTGAAATCACAGACCTTAACAAGAGATATAACATTACCTACAAAGCTTTCAAAGATACTGTCCTAAAAGTCAGGAATGGTCAAAAAGTTACTAGTGATAATCCAGAAGAAACTTCAAATCCTCTAGAAAAATTCGGTAGAGATCTAACAGCAGAAGCTAGGGAAGGTAAGATTGACCCAGTTATTGGTAGGGATAGTGAGATTAGAAATGCTCTTAGAATCCTAAGTAGGCGTAAGAAAAACAACCCTGTCCTAATTGGTCAACCAGGTGTTGGTAAGACTGCAATTGTTGAAGGTCTTGCCCAAAGAATTGTAAATAACGATGTTCCAGAGCCATTACAAGGAAGGAGGATTTTCTCACTTGACATGGGTGCCCTAGTAGCTGGTGCTAAATATAGGGGTCAATTTGAGGAAAGGCTAAAGGCGGTAATTGAAGAAGTCAAAAAGTCTGAAGGACAGATTATAATGTTCATCGATGAAATCCACACCATAGTTGGCGCTGGTAAGAGCGAGGGCGCAATGGATGCATCAAATATCATGAAACCAATGCTTGCTCGTGGAGAAATCAAGGTGATAGGTGCTACAACCCTAAACGAATATAGGGAATACATCGAAAAAGATGGGGCCCTAGAAAGAAGATTCCAAAAGGTAATGGTAGATGAACCATCTGTAGAAGATACTATTTCAATCCTAAGGGGAATCAAAGAAAAATACGAAGTCTACCACGGAATTAGAATCCAAGATAGTGCTGTAATTGCAGCAGCTGAATTATCTGACAGGTATATATCTGATAGGTTTTTGCCAGATAAGGCAATTGACCTTATGGATGAAGCATGTGCTACAGTTAGGACTGAAATTGATACCATGCCTAGCTACCTAGATGAGCAAAAGAGAAAGCTTTTACAATTACAAATTGAAATAACAGCTCTTAAAAAAGAAGAAGATGAGTATTCTAAGAAAAGACTTGAAGAGTTAGAAAAAGAATTGGCAGACCTTTCTGAAAAATATAATGAAGATTTCCTCAAATGGAAAGAACAAAAATCTGCTATAGATGAAGTTAAGGATATAAAAGAAGAAATCGACAGGGTCAAGATAGAAATTGACCAAGCTGAGAGATCTTACGATTTTGAAAAATTATCAGAGCTTAAATATGGCAAGCTAGTTGCTCTTGAAAATAAATTAAAAGAAGCAAGTGGTAAGTCAGAAAATGAAAACAAAGAAGCTATAAAAGAGGAAGTTACAGATGAAGATGTAGCTGATGTAGTAAGTTCTTGGACTAATATACCAGTATCAAAACTTGTAGAAAGCGAAAGAACTAAGATCCTCCACCTAGATGAGACCCTACATGAAAGGGTAATCGGCCAAGATGAAGCTATCAAGGCAGTAGCAGATGCTATAATTAGGGCAAGATCTGGTCTTAAAGATGAAAGTAGGCCAATAGGATCATTTATCTTCCTAGGTCCTACAGGTGTTGGTAAAACAGAGCTTGCAAAGAGCCTAACAGAGGCTATGTTTGATGATGAGCACAATATGATAAGGATAGATATGTCAGAATATATGGAAAAATATTCTGTATCAAGACTTATAGGTGCAGCTCCTGGCTATGTTGGCTATGAAGAAGGTGGCCAATTAACAGAGGCTGTAAGACGTAAACCTTACTCAGTAATTTTATTTGATGAGATAGAAAAGGCCCATCCAGATGTCTTTAATATACTTTTACAAGTATTAGATGATGGAAGGCTTACAGATAGTCAAGGTAGGACTGTGGACTTTAAAAATACAATCATAATAATGACTTCAAACATCGGTAGCCAGTACCTAATTGATGGTCTAAAAGAAGATGGCACAATCAAGGAAGAAAACAAATATCAAGTAGAAGAAACCCTAAGACACTCCTTTAAGCCAGAATTTTTAAACAGGATTGACGACATAGTTATGTTTACACCACTAACAAGCGATCAAGTTTATGAAATAATAGACCTACAAATCGATAACATTAGAAAGAGACTAGCTGATAGGGATATCAAACTTGAAATAAGCCCAGCAGCAAAAGAATATATCCTAGAAAATTCTTATGATGTAGAATATGGTGCAAGGCCAGTTAAGAGATTCCTACAAAGAAATGTTGAAACAATGCTAGGTAAATTAATCATAGAAGGAAAGGTAGCAGAAAAAGATACAGCTATTTTAGTCCTAGATGAGAATAATAATTTGACCTTTGAAGTTAAATAGCTTAGTTAAGACAAGTAGAAAAATAGACAGAGTGATTTAATGAATTGCTCTGTCTATTTTTTGGCTATTTTAAGCCAAAACTACTATATATAGTATTTAATTGCGATTTGAATACTATATATAGTACTAATTATTTTACAGGAAATCTTATTTGTGGTATCATATATACATAAGATTTCGGAGGTAAAAATGTTACAAGTAATAAAAAGAGACGGGACTAAAGTCGATTTTTATAAAGATAAAATTACTCTAGCTATTGAAAAAGCCATGCATTCCCCAAGTGGTATTTATGTGGAAGGCCAAGCAGCTGAGATAGCTAGTGAAATTGAGGAGAGATCTAAAAATAAAAGAGAAATCTCCATTTATGAAATTGAAGACTTAGTCTATTATAAGTTAATAGATAGGAAAAATCCTGCAACAGCCAAGGCCTACGAGTCCTACAAGGCAGTTCAAGCTTACAAGCGTGAGCAAAATACATCTGACGATGAAATAATCGGTCTATTAAATCAGACAAATATAGATGTAATGGATGAAAACTCAAACAAAAATCCAATAATTGCCTCAACCCAAAGGGACCTAATAGCTGGAGAAGTTGCAAAAGACATAGCAAAGAGAAAACTAATCCCAGCTGATCTTGTAGAAGCTCATGAATCAGGAGCTATACATATCCACGATCTTGATTATCTAATCCAGCCAATATTTAACTGCTGCCTAGTAGACATGAAAGATATGTTAGACAATGGGACAGTTGTCAATGAAAAGATGATAGAAAGTCCAAAATCATTCCAGGTAGCATGCAATGTTATGACTCAAATCATAGCTCAAATAGCATCAAACCAATATGGGGGCCAATCAATAAACATATCATGCCTAAGCCCATATCTTAAAAAATCATATGCTAAGAACCTTAAATTATCAAAAGAAATTCTGGCAAATGAAGAAGATATCCAAAAAATGGCCAAGGCTCTTACCCAAAGAGATTTGGAAAGCGGTATACAAACAATCCAATATCAGATAAATACTCTCATGACAAGCAATGGTCAATCACCATTTGTAACCTTATTTATGCATACAGATGAAAATGATCCTTACTTAGATGAGACAGTCCAAATAATAAGAGAAATCCTAAAGCAAAGAATAAAAGGAATTAAAAATGAGCAAGGAGTTTATGTAACTCCTGCCTTCCCTAAGTTAATTTATGTTTTAGATGAAAATAACATCCACATAGATTCAAAATATTTTGACCTAACAAGGCTAGCAGCTAAGTGTACTGCAAAAAGAATGTATCCAGATTATATTTCAGCTAAAAAAATGCGTGAAAACTACGAAGGAAATGTATTTTCGCCAATGGGATGTAGGGCCTTCCTACCTCCTTACAAGGATAAGTATGGAGATTATAAATTTGATGGCAGGTTTAACATGGGAGTTTGTACAATTAACCTACCTCAAATAGCAATCCTTGCAGATGGTGATGAGAAACTCTTTTTTGAAATATTAGAAAAAAGACTAGATTTAGTAAAAAGAGTAGGACTTTTAAGGTATGAACATCTTTCAAAGGTTACAAGCGATTCATCACCAATCCACTTCCAACATGGTGCAATAGCAAGACTTAAAAAACATGAATCAATAAAGCCACTTCTAGAAAATGGTTATGCAACTGTAACAATTGGTTATATAGGAGTTTATGAAGCAACCAAGCTTACCAAGGGAGTATCCCATACCACAAAAGAAGGCTATGAATTTGCCATGAAAATCATGAAACTTCTAAATGCCAAGAAGGAAGAATGGACAGATAAATACCATATAGCCTTTGCAGTTTATGGAACACCAGCAGAAAGCTTAACCCACAGGTTTGCATCAATTGATAAAGAGAGATTTGGAGATATAGCTGATGTCACAGATAAGGGCTATTATACAAATTCCTTCCATGTGGATGTTAGAGAGCATATAACAGTTTTTGATAAGTTTGATTTTGAAAGTAATTTCCAAAAATTATCAACTGGTGGTTGTATATCTTATGCAGAAATACCAAATATGACCAATAACATTGAAGCGGTTCTTACTATGATAGAATATATATATGACCACATCCAATATGCTGAGTTTAACACAAAGAGCGATTATTGTGGCAACTGTGGCTATGATGGGGAAATTCTTCTTGATGATGATAACCAATGGTATTGTCCAAATTGTGGTAACCACGATAGGGCAAAACTTACAGTAGTAAGGAGAACTTGCGGATATCTTGGAGAAAATTTCTGGAATGAAGGAAGAACCAAAGAAATAAAAGCGAGAGTGCTCCACATATGAATTACGGTCAAATAAGAAAATACGATGTAGCAAATGGTCCTGGTATCAGGACCACTTTTTTCCTAACAGGTTGTGATAGGAATTGTCCAAATTGTTTTAATAGGGACTATATGGATTTTTCTTTTGGGAAAAAATGGGATAGGGCAGCTGAAGAAGAGGTTATTTCTTATCTTAAACTTAAGCAGGTAGAAGGGCTTACAGTCTTAGGAGGAGAGCCTTTTGAAAATCCCTTAGGCCTTAAAGAAGCTTTAATAAACATAAGAAAAGAAGTAGATAAATCCATATGGGTATACACAGGTTTTAAGATAGAAGATCTGATGAATATAAAATTAGCTAGAGAGATTTTAGAGGAGATTGATGTCCTGGTAGATGGTGAATTTATAGAAGAGCTCAAGGATTTAAAACTTAAATTTAGAGGTTCTTCAAATCAAAGAATTATAGATGTTAGGAAAACTTTAGAAAAAAACGAAATTATTCTTCTAGATGGGTATAAATAGAAAAAGATTAATTTAGGAGGAAATATGATGGAAAGAAGAAAAGGTTCAGGAAGTAAAGGAATAATTATAGGCATAATTGTGATTATTGCCCTTGGATTATTTATGATAGTTCCAACCTATAACAGACTTGCAGGAAGTCGTGAAAATGTAAATCAAGCCTACGCTCAAGTACAAAATGTTGTTCAAAGAAGGGCTGACCTTATACCAAACTTAGTAAGTACCGTAAAAGGCTATACAGATCATGAAAATGAAACCCTAACAGCAGTAACAAATGCTAGGGCAGGTATACAAAATGCTAAGGGACCAGAAGAATTAGCAGAAGCAAATGATCAGTTAACAAAAGCTATAGGTGATATCAATGTAGTAGTAGAAGCCTATCCAGAACTTAAGGCAGATACACAATTTGTTCAGCTTATGGATGAGCTTGCAGGAACAGAAAATAGGATATCAACAGAAAGAAAGAACTATAACGAAGCAGTTGGAGAATATAACAAAGATATTAGAAGATTTCCAACAAATATCATAGCTAAATTTACAGGCTATGACCCAGCAGAATATTTCAAGGCTGATGCTGGTGCGCAAGATGCACCAAAAGTAGACTTTGGTAACTAGGAGAATATTATGAGAAAGGCAAGATTTAAAAGGCTAGGAATACTAATAGCGGTTCTTTTCTGCCTTTTTCAAATTAAATCTTATGCTAGCATACCAAGTCCAAGCACGGATTACTACCTAGATGAACTTGGAATACTAGATAAAGCCACAAAAGAAAATATAAATAAGACCAATAGACAGCTAGAAGATAAAACTGGCTCCCAGGTGGTTGTTATAAGCCTAGAAAACCCAGATGGATTAGATGGTTATTCTTACGGAACTGACATCTTTAATGCTTGGAAAATTGGCGATAAGGATAAGGAAAATGGAGTCTTAATCCTATTTTTAGGCCCTGGTCCAAATGGTAAAAGACAAGTAAATATAATTACAGGCTATGGAATAGAAGGAAGACTTAATGATGGTAAGGTAGGTAGAATAATTGATAACTTCATGCTCGAAAAACTTAAAGAAGGTAATTATTCAGAAGCTATAAACGAAGGATTTAATGCAGTAGTTGGAGAAATAGCTGCTGAATATAATATTGAGCTTGAAAAAGACTATACGCCTTATCAAAGAGAACTAGAGTCTAACTATGATGAAGATGGGTTTTCTCTTTCTACACTAATAGTCATACTTGTAATATTTATTATAGTCTCAAGGCTATTAAATAATAGCAATGGCAGAGGCGGCGGTGGCTTTAGAAGAGGCCCAAGAGGCTTTGGAGGATTCTACCCAAGAGGTGGAGGCTTTGGAGGCTCATCCTGGGGAGGATCAAGCTTTGGTGGCGGCTCTGGCGGAGGATTTTCCGGTGGAGGAGGATCATCTGGTGGCGGAGGAGCTGGCAGAAGTTTTTAAGGAGATTAAATGAGAGGATATTTAGCAAGTCATTTTTTTAATGATGCTATGTTTAGATGGACAGAAGATTTGGCCCAATATATAGAAAAAAATACAAGCCTCGATCTTTATGTGCCACAAAGAAATGCAGATATAAATGATAAAAAGACCAATGATGCCATAATTACAGATATAAAAATATCTCAGGCAGATACACAAAGATTAAAAGAAGCTAATATTTTGATAGCAAATCTTGATGGTCTAACGATAGATGATGGTGTAAGTGCAGAAATTATGGCTCATGGAGTAATTGCTGAGTTTGAAAAAGATCACAACATCGACTTTCCAAGGCTAATAATAGGTATAATTACAGACATGAGATATATAGGTACAGGTGAAAACAAACTATATAGAAACCTCATGGTTGTAGGTAAGGTCAAAGAGCATGGCCACTTAGTTATTGGCTATGCAGGAGATGACTCTTTTAAAAAGGAAGTAGTTGACCTTATAAATAAATTTATAGATGAAAATAGATAATATCAATTTAAAGAGCTTAATCTTAAGGTTAAGTTCTTTTTTTATGTAAAATATTTTAATTAATTAAAAAATTATGTTTTTAAATTAAAAAAAAGGGTATAGGGTTAATAAGTACAGTATTTAAGTGCTTATAAATAAAAAGGAGGACCATATGACAGATAGTTTCAAAGCGTGGAAAGATATGTTCAACTCTAGTCAGAAATTGATGAGTGATTGGGTAGAAGCATTCACAAAACCAGCTGAAGATAAAAAGAGTGAAGAAGAAAACAAAAGTTTTGATTTTTCAAATTTCCAAGATATAATGTCCGTCCAACAAAAAATGTTTGAAGATTGGCAGAAAATGTTTGGATATATGAACCCACAAAATTATGCTCAACAAAATCCATATGATACATGGGTAAGCATGATGAATATGTATAGTCCTTTTGATGCAAGTAAATATATGCCTAAATTTAATTTGGAAGTTTTTGAAAAAATGATGAATTCTCAAAAGCTATACTTGGGTGCCTACGAATCCTGGAAGAACTTTAATGAAAACGTTATTAAACCTGGAAATGAAATTTATAAAGAAAATATGGATCAAATGGTGGACCAATTTAACAAGATATTTACTAATAATTTAATTCCACTAATGCCAAAGGAAATCCAAGGTCTAATGACTGACTCTCAATCCTATATAAACACATATTTCAAATCACTTGAAAACGTTTTAGGTCCATGGGCAAAGGCATATCAAAATATTGCTGACATAACAATGGATAGTATCTATGATGATCCAATGAAATTATCAGATACACTTAGACAATGGAAAAAAGCCTATGATCAAACTTTTGGAATTTTAGTAAAATCTCCAGTAGTAGGATCTTCTAGGGAGCTGCTTGAGCAAAATAATAAGGCTATAGATGCTATGATTGAAATGTTAGTATCTGTTTCTGAATTTATGACTAAGTCATCATCAGTAGGATACAAGTATTCTAAAGAAGCCTTTAATGATTATGTAGAATCCCTAGAAAAAGGTGAGGGTGCAAAAACCTTTAAAGAATTTTACAATATGTGGTCTAGACATGTTGAAAATGCTATAGAAACATATTTCTATACTGATGAATTTTCTAAATTAATTGCTAAAACAGCTGATTCAGCTATGATATTTAAGATTGAGTATAACAAATTAATTGAAAAATCTTTAGCAGATTTTCCAATAGTTACAATTTCTCAAGTAGATAACGTTTATAAAAAAGTTTATGAACTAAGACGTGAGCTTAGGGATTTGAAGAATGAGTTGGAAGATTTGAAGAAATCTACAGAAGCTAAACAAGAAACAGATAAATAAGTTTACTTTTGGAGGCAATGATTTATGTTTAATAATTTCAATTTTTTCGATTTAAAATCAAGTATGCAAGACAGCATCAAGGCTCAGGAAAAATTCTTAAAGAGCTTTGAGTCAATGATGGACGTAAAAGGCAATCTATCTAACCAAACACCTAGAGAAGTTGTATTTGAAGAAGATAAGTTAAAACTTTACCATTATAAAAAATCTACTAGGACTGTAAGTAAGGTTCCAACTTTAATAGTTTATGCCTTGGTTAATACTCCAGCTATGATGGATATTGGTGAGGATAAATCATTTATCAAAAAACTTGTAGATAGTGGTTTAGACCTATATTTGATAGAGTGGGGATTTCCAACTCAAGAAGATAAATATTTGACACTTGATGACTATATTAATATTTATATAGACGATTGTGTAGACCATATAAGAAAAGAAAGCGGTGCTGATAAAATAAACATTCTAGGAGTTTGCCAAGGTGGTACTTTCAGCTTAATGTATACAGCTCTTCACCCAGAAAAAATCAAAAACGTAGTTACAATGGTTACTCCAGTTGATTTTTCTACAGATGATGGCTTGCTATTTAAATGGGGTAAGTATTTAAACTCTGATAGGATGGTAGAAGCTTATGGGGTTGTTCCAGGAGAATTCATGAATACTGGATTTTTAACCTTAAAACCAATATCTCTAATGGTAAATAAATATGTAGACCTAATTAACGACTTAGATGAACCAGACAACCTTTCTAACTTTATGACCATGGAAAAATGGATTTTTGATAGCCCAGGTCAAGCAGGTATGGCCTATAAGGATTTCTTAAATTCTATGTATAGGGAAAATAAACTTGCTAAGGGGGAAATGGAAATAGGTGGCAAGAAGGTTGACCTTAAAAAGATTACTCAACCAGTTTTAAACCTTTATGCCGAAAGGGATAATCAAGTTCCAAATGCAGCAAGTATTCCATTAAAAGACTTGGTAGGATCCAAAGATTACACAGCTAAGGGCTTTCCAACAGGCCATATAGGAATGTTTGTAAGCGGTAGAAGTCAAAAAGAAGTAGCACCAACCGTAGTTGATTGGGTGAAAGCACATTCTAAATAGGAGTAAGTATGGATACACTAAAGGGATATACAATTGATCAGTTAGAATTAGGCCAAAGTGCTTCCTTTACAAAAACAGTTACAGAAGGCGATTGCTATAATTATGCAGGTGTTTCTGGAGACTACAATCCAGCTCATATTAATGAATCCTATGCAGAAAAAACCTTCTTTAAGAAAAGGATTGCTCACGGTATGTTAAGTGCAGGTTTTATTTCTGCAGTGCTCGGTACAAAATTACCAGGACCAGGAACTATATATATGGGTCAAGAATTAAGATTTACAAAACCTGTTTATTTTGGTGATACAATTACAGCAACATGTACTGTTGAAGAAATCATAAAAGAAAAAAATAGGGTAATATTAACAACTATATGTACTAATCAAAATGGTGATACGGTTATAGAAGGAAAAGCGACTGTTTTAGCACCTAAATAAAAATTAAAAAAGCGGCTGGCTTAGATAGAAAATTATCTAAGCGGCCGCTTTTTATTTTACTTAATTTTTGGCAATATTTTTGACGCAAATAAATAAAGCAAAATATAATTTATAATGGCATCAATTATTACTTTTGGCATCCTGCTAAGGATAAGAACTGTATAAGGATTGCCAGTTAATTGACTTAGCCAAACTGGTGTTAGCAAGGCGTGGCTTATTGCATATACAAAAATTATTATAAGAAGTACCTCAATCTTAAGGTTGATTTTCTTCTTCTTGCAATAAAGACTGATAAGCCCAGGCATAGCTCCTGTAAGCATGGCCCCAAAGGTAAAACCTAGATGAGGTGTGCCACCTGCATTTATCATTACACCAATTAAATCTGAAACAATACCTGTAAGGCCTCCTACGACAGGACCTAACATCATACCTGAAATCATAAGTGGAAGTGTTCCAAATGAAAACTTCATAGTAGGTGTTATAAAAAATCCAAAATATCTCGATAAAACAATTGATAAGGCGGCGAGTGCACCTGCCTTTGCTAATGAATCTACACTAATTTTTTTATTCATTTTTTCCCCTTTCTATCAGAGGGCAGCGGTTGCGATAAAGAATCACGAATCCTCTTCGTCTGGAAACAACAACCCATTTTCCAGCACTTAATGCTCTTTACCTACTCTGATAGAAATATTATAGACTTTTATCTTATATTTGCAATTATTCTTTTGGGTCTAGGACAAAGCCTTGGTTTTTGAGGGTTTCAAACATCTTATTTCTATTTTTAATAATAGTACCTTGTTTTTTCGGAATTTGTGAAGAAAATGATGCGCTCTTCTTACCATTTTCCCTAAGGTCGTAATAGGTGGTCATTTCCTTATCATAGTCTGAAATCATATCTAGATATGAGTCATAAGTCTTGTAAGAATTTTCAAAAGTTTTGAGCTTTATATCCATTCTTGGTTTGATTTGAGGATTTTGCTTAGGGATTCCAAAGCCAACGCCCACTACTGGATAGGTCAATTTTGGCATTTTTAAAAGCTCTATAACCCTAGCTGTGTCATTGTGGATATTTCCAAAATAATTTGCACCTAGCCCTAAAGATTCGACTGCAACTGTCAGGTTTTGGGCAGCTATTACTCCATCAGTAAAGCCTTGGATAAATTTATCAAAGCTTATGATATTATCATTTTCAAGGCCCATTTCCTTGGCGATTTCATAATTTCTCTTTAGGTCAACTATGAAAATCCATAGCTCAGTAGCCCTTGACATATAGGCTTGGTTGCCATTATCTGCAAGCTCATCTTTTATCTTTTGGTCTGTAACCCTGATTACAGACATATTTTGCATGCCATTACTTGATGCAGACATATTTACTACATCTAGCAAGGTTTTTATTGTATCTTGATTAATTTTTTCATCAGTAAATTCTCTAATTGTCCTGTGATTTAATAGGTTTTTTATGGTTTCGTTCATATAAGCCTCCTTACCATACCTATACCCAATGTGTTATAATATACCTAGGAGAGACTATGAAAATTAAAACATCTGTTAGAAACCTTATTGAATTTGTCATGAGATCTGGCGATATAGACAATAGATTCCGTGATAATACTAGGATGATAGAAGGTATAAGAGCCCATCAAAAAATCCAAGCCCAATATGGTAAAAATTATAAAAAAGAATACAAACTCACAAATACCACCACCTACAAGGATGTAGAATTTGTAGTTGAAGGTAGGGCCGATGGTGTCGGCAAGAAAGATGATCTCTATTTAATTGATGAAATCAAATCAACATCTAGAGACCTTGGAGAAATGACAGATAAGAATAAACTCCATTGGGCCCAAGCCAAGTGCTATGCATATTTTTATTCACTTGATAATAATTTAGATAAGATGCTTATCACCCTAACTTATGTTTCCACAGAAGATTATAAGTCAAAGACCTTTGAAAAAGAATTCTCCTTTGATGCCCTAAAAGATTTTTATTTTGCCCTATTAGATGATTACCTTGTATTTTCTAAAATATTGGCTAAAAATAGAGAGGCTAGAGATGAAAGCCTAAAAGATTTGGCTTTTCCTTTTAGCTCCTACAGGAAAGGTCAAAGAAAGATGGCGGTTGGGGTTTATACCGCAATCCTAGATAAGAAAAATCTCTTTGTAGATGCACCTACTGGAATTGGTAAAACAATTTCAACTCTCTATCCTTCTTTAAAAGCTATGCCAAATAATCTGGCAGATAAAATTTTTTACCTTACCAGTAAAAATACAATCGCTAAAGAAGCCTTAAAGAGCTTAAATTTACTAAAGTCTAAGGGAATGTTTATAAAAGCCCTTCAGCTTACCAGCAAGGAGAAGGTCTGTATCAATGATGAAGTATCTTGCAATCCTATAGATTGTCCTTATGCCCTTGGCCATTTCGATAGGGTAAATGAAGCCTTAAAGGATATCCTTTCTAATGAAGAGATAATGGATTATGATACTATTATTGAATATTCAAAAAAACATTCTGTCTGTCCCTTGGAATTTGAGCTTGATATAAGTTTATATGCAGATGTTATTATTTGCGATTATAATTATGTTTTTGACCCAAATGTATTTTTGAGAAGATTTTTTGATGAAGTTATAGATTCTTATGTATTTTTAATTGATGAAGCCCATAATCTCTTAGAAAGGTCAAGGGATATGTATTCTTTTAGCTTTTTAGAGTCAGACTTTACATCCCTAGTTAAAAATTTGGATGATAAAGAGGAAAAAAAGCTAGTTTCTAAACTTTCTAATATTACAGAAAATTTTTATAAGCTAGGTCAAATGGCAAAGGGGAAGACCTATTATTTTACAAGTGATTATATAGACATCTTAGATAAGGATTTGATTTCTTTATCAAAAACCATGGAGAAATTTTTAGTAGAAGAAAAGGACCACGAATCTTATGATCAGGTCCTAGACTTATATTTTGATATAAATAAGTACTTAAAGGTCTCAGATTATTTTACAGATGGATTTTATAATATAATATCTTATGACCCAGAATCAATGGAGAGATCTTTTGAGATAAAGTGTGTTGACCCAAGAGAAGTTCTAAAGAATAAATATAAGCTAGCAAGAAGCTCTATATTTTTCTCAGCCACCCTTTCGCCAATGCCTTATTTTATAAAGATGCTAGCAGGTGAGGATGCCTTAAAGTTAAGATTAGATATGCCCTTTAATCCTAATCACCTAATGATTCTTAAAAGTCCTATATCAACTAGGTATAGGGATAGAAACAATAACTTGGCAATTCTTGCTGAGGCTATAAATGAATTTGTAAAATCAAAAAAAGGCAATTATTTTATTTTCTTCCCATCTTATTCTTATATGGAAGATGTGGCAGAATATTATAGGGATAAGTTTGATGATAGTATAATAGTTCAAGAACGTATCATGGATGAGGCTAAGCGTATCGAATTTCTTGAGGAATTTACAGAAGATTCTGCTAGGGTAGGATTTTTAGTCCTAGGTGGCATTTTTTCTGAAGGAGTTGACCTAAGAGGCGATAGGCTCATAGGGTCTATGATAATTTCTGTAGGCATGCCAGGCTTGTCAAACGAAAGAAACCTTATCAAATATCATTTTGACAAAAATCAATACGATGGTTTTGATTATTCTTACACCTATCCAGGCTTAAATAAAGTATTTCAAGCCGCAGGCAGGGTTATTAGGAGTGAAGAAGATAAGGGAATAATTTATCTAGTTGATGATAGGTATTTCTGGCAAAAATATATGAGACTTTTTCCAAAACACTGGAGAAACCAAGCCTTGGCCAATAATAGCCAAAGCTTACAAAGAGCAATAAATAATTTTTGGAGTGAAAATGAAAAAAAGACCAACTAAAGAAATAAAAATAAGTGAAATGAAATATCCAAACCTTTCCATAGGATATGATGAAAATGGGAGAAGGGTTGAGTTTAAGGGAGGAATCTTAGGTCAAACTATAAATGTAAAGACCGGAAAGAAAAATAAGGAAAGAATAAGGGCCAAGTACATAAATCTTATAGAGGAATCAAAGCTAGAAAATGCTAGGGAGTATTGCCCACATGCAGGAGTGTGCGGGGGATGTGCCTACCAAAAAATTCCTTATGAAACAGAGCTAATGTTAAAACATGACATGATCAAGACCCTCTTTAAAGACAGCGGAATCACCTATGATGGAAATATAAAAATAAATAGGTCTGCCGTGACAAAGGGCTACAGGAATAAGATGGAATACACCTTTGGAGATGCTGTAAAGGGTGGACCGCTTATACTCGGTCTTCACAGGCAGAGGAGGTTTTATGAAATCGTGGATTGCTATGATTGCAACATAGTAGATGATGATTTTAATAAAATAAGGGCTGGAGTTCAAAAATATTTTAGGGAGAAAAATACTGATTTTTACCACAAAACCACTAAAGAAGGTCTTTTAAGACATCTTGTAGTAAGAAAGGCCCATCACACAGGCCAAATCATGGTAATCCTTGTGACAAGTTCAGATGACAGCTTTGATGATATTAGACTAAGGCTATTTATGCACATGCTACTTGATTTAGATTTGGATGGAAGGATATTTTCAATCTATCACGTCTTAAATGATTCTCTAGCAGATGCAGTAATTCCTGAAAAGATAAAGCTAATCTATGGCAAGGAATATATAACAGAAGAAATGCTAGGCCTATCATTTAAGATTTCGCCATTTTCATTTTTCCAACCAAATGTCTTTACAGCAGAAAAACTCTACCAAAAAGCCTTTGACCTAGCAGAAATTGATTCATCTATGAATGTTCTCGATTTGTATTCAGGAACAGGAACCATAACTCAATTAATGGCTACTGTAGCAAATACAGCAACAGGTATAGAAATAGTCGAAGAAGCAGTTGACAAGGCTAGGGAAAATGCAAAATTAAATGATTTAAATAATGTAAATTTCCTTTGCGGAGATGTCCTAGAAGAGATTGAAAAAGTAGGAGACAAATACGATGTTGTAATCCTTGACCCACCAAGGGCAGGAATTAGTCCAGCATCTCTAGACAAAATCCTAAATATAGACTGCAAAAAATTTGTATACATTTCCTGCAATCCAAAAAGTCAAATGGATAATCTCAAGGTATTTTTGGAAAAGGGCTATGAGATAAAAGATTACGAAATCTTCGACCAATTCCCTAATTCAAGACATTTAGAGGCAATTGCCTTACTTGAAAGGAGATAGGAATGGATATATATAAAATATTATTTTTTGCCTTAATAATTCTTGTTGTGGCTGTTTATATTATTCTAATAGCCAGGAAAAATAAAAACCAAGATCTTATAGAAGATAGGGCTGAAGATAATAATTACATGTCTGAAGGTATGGCTATAGGAATGTGCTTGGGAATGGCTATCTCAATGCTTATAGATGAAGATAATATGGTAATAGGCTTATCTATTGGTATGATGCTAGGCATGGTTATAGGAATGAATATTAAGAAATAAGATTAATAAGGAGAGTTTATGTATGATGTTTATATTCAATTAGCTATATTTTTGGCCTTTGTCTTTGTCCTTAAAATATTTTTGCCAAAAATAAAAGGACACATGGGTGAATCAATAGTTAAAATCAAGTTGAAAAGTCTTGATAAAGATAAGTATAAAGTTATAAATAATTTAGTCTTAGAAAATGCAGGAGGTACTACAAAATCAACTCAAATTGACCACCTTGTAGTGTCAACTTATGGGATTTTTTCTATAGAAACTAAAAACTATAAGGGCTGGATATTTGGGTCTGAATTTGGTAAAAATTGGACTCAAAACATTTATGGTAACAAGAAAACTTTTATGAATCCAATTTTACAAAATTACGCCCATATAAAGGCTGTAGAAAATATTTTAAAAGATTCGTATCCTAATATGAAATACTTTTCTATTATAGCCTTTTCTCCAGAAGCGGAAATTAAGGTAAAACTTAAGGAATCTGTAGTTTGCAAGATGGCACAGGTTTCAAAAGAAATAGCAAAATTATCTAATGAAGAGATAATCGATAAAGGTGAATTAGAAAGGATTTTAGAAATAATCCAGGGAAATAGGCTAAATATAAGCAACAGAGACCATGTTAAAAATATTAAAGAAGCTAAGAAAAATAAGGATAAATCAAAAGAGAATCAAGCAATCAATATAAAAAAATCTCCAGAAAAAAAGATTGAAAAAGTGGAAGAAATAGATCCTAAAATAATAAAGGAAAAAGTTAAAGAAAAGGAAGCTAAGCTAGATATAAAAAAAGAAAAGGATGACAATATCAAGCTTTGCCCAAAATGCGGAAGTCCTCTTGAAATAAGAAGCGGTAGGTATGGGTCTTTTTTGGGATGCACAAATTATCCAGCTTGCACTTATGTGGAAAGTATGAAGGAGTAGTTTTTTATAAGCTTGCCTCTAACATTAGATAAGCTATAAAATTAGAAAGGATAATATGTTTTTTAAAAACACAGTAAAGAAATTTTTTATAGAAGATGGTAGTCATGACCTTTTTTGGTTTATATTTGGCTTGGTATTTTTATTTATTTTTACATTTTTTATGATGCCTAAATGGATATTCTGTCTGGGAATTGGAGTTCTTACAAGTTCAATTTTTAGATATATTACAACAGATGGTCTTTTTTATAAAGAATTTAAAAATTTAGACAATAGAAATAAAAGATTTGATTACATACTTAGTAAAAATATTTTTACCCTTTTGTTCCTTTCGGGTTTTGTTTTGCTACTATATTTTTTAGTTAATGTGGGATCAAGATTTGATTTTATAAGTTATAGTAATTTTAACTTTAAGTTAGTTTTTTATTTTATTATATATATACTTGCGAGTGAAAATATTATTTTAATCTTTAGTCATAGGATGGTACCCAATTATAAATCAGGAAAAATAAGAAATACTAATAAAGATATAGAAGTTGGAATAAATAATTTAAAAGCTATGATACCTTCTTTGCTTTTAAATATAATCTTACTTGTCTTGATTTTTATATACAGAATGAACTTAACTATTGTTGCAGGAATCTTTTATTTATTTGTTTCTACAGTTGTATTCAGCATCAATAAAAGATTGAGTTCTTAGTGAATTGATAGTGAGTATATAAAAATGATGAAGAAAATAATCAATAAAAAAATATTACTAGAAATAATTTTCTATGCATTGTCATTTCCTCTTATATTTTGTATCTTTATATTATGTGCTAAGCTTGAATTTATACCTATATTTAATAATTTACTTCTTATTTTATCTGAGCTTGGATTTTTTGCTTATCAGATTATTTTTATATACAAATTCACTAATATTAAAATAAACTTTTATGTGAAGATGTTTATAAGTCTAGTTTTGATTGGCATAATGTTTTTGTCGGCATACTTTATACTAATAATGAGCATTTTTGCTTTTAAGGACAATGAGCCTTTTACCTATAAAGGGGAAAAATATTATATCCTAAATGAAGGCTGGCTTGATGATGATTATGAAATTTATAGGAAAAAAATAATTACAATGGATAAGCTTAATTTTGATGAAGCTAAAAAAACTTTTAAAAATATTAGCAATCTTACAAATGAAGATGTAAAGGATAAGCTTAGTCTTTATTTTGATAAAGATAAGCAAATTATCAGAAGCCAAAAAACAACAGCAGATGAAAAGTCCGAATCTTATCTTAGTGAAAAAGAAATTTTAAAAGATTTTAGTCTAAGAGATGTAAAATTAATAGCGAATTCACCTTATGGTCTTGTTGAAGCCGATAGGGCTGGAGCGAGGTCTAGGTGGTTTTTCGTTGAGGTTATAGATAATAAATTAAATTTCATTTCAGAAATCCCTGATACTAGCCCTGATATTAGCGGGGAAATTTCTGATGATGGTCTTATTTTACTTAGGTGTAAAGACGTTAATGGAAATATAGATTTTTATAAGTCAGAAGACCTAGGTCAAACTTTTAAGCCTACTGATTAAAAATATTTGATTTTAAGTTAAATTTGCATATAATTATTTTAGGGAATGAAGTTCTCCCGTGATTATAATCTAAAGAATCTAAAACGCGAAAGCTGATGACTTCTACTTTATTGTAGGAGTGTCAGCTTTTTTTGTTAGAAAATTAAGGAGGTATTATGATTTTATCTTTAGGACTTATCTTGCTAGTGGGAATGGGTCTTGCTAGTATTTTTAAGAAAATAGGCTTGCCTGCAATTATTGGCATGCTTTTAACAGGGATTATCCTTGGGCCAGAGCTTTTAAACTTAATCGATAAGAACACACTGGCTATCTCATCAGACTTAAGGACTATCGCCCTTATTGTAATCTTGCTTAAGGCGGGCTTGTCGCTTGATATATCTGACCTTAAGAGGGTTGGTACATCTGCAGTTCTTTTGTCCTTCTTGCCAGCATCTTTTGAAATATTGGCCTACGCAATATTTGCACCTATGGTTTTAGGCTTAAATCTCATTGATGGACTCCTTATGGGGGCTGTGATGGGGGCTGTTTCTCCTGCTATAGTTGTGCCAAGAATGGTTAAGCTAATTGATGAGGGCTATGGTAAGAAAAAGTCTATTCCTCAGATGATCCTTGCTGGAGCATCTTGTGATGATGTCTTTGTCCTTGTTCTTTTTTCATCATTTTTATCTATGGCTAAGGGCGGAAGTTTTTCAGCTGGATCTCTTATAAAAGTGCCTATTTCAATAATACTTGGCATAGGAGTCGGAATTTTAATTGGTTTTTTGCTTTATTATTTCTTTGAGATGAAATTTAAAAAAGGATCCTACATTAGAAACTCTAGCAAGGTTATTATTATTTTAGGTATTTCATTTTTGCTCGTAAGTATGGAAGGCTTATTAAAAAATCTTGTTCCAATTTCTGGATTACTTGCAGTTATTGCTATGGCTAGCTCCTATAAAATAAAGGCTAAGGATGACCTAGTTAGTAGACTTTCAGATAAATTTGCTAAGTTGTGGATATTTGCAGAAGTGCTTTTATTTGTCCTAGTTGGAGCTGAAGTTGATATAAAATATATGACTGAAGTAGGGTTTTATGGGATAATCTTAATATTTTTAGGACTTATGATAAGGGCTGTTGGTGTATTTATTGC
This sequence comes from uncultured Anaerococcus sp., assembly GCF_963512375.1. Classification (NCBI taxonomy): domain Bacteria; kingdom Bacillati; phylum Bacillota; class Tissierellia; order Tissierellales; family Peptoniphilaceae; genus Anaerococcus; species uncultured Anaerococcus sp. Next base: position 33,338 of record NZ_CAUPMI010000001.1, on the reverse strand, counting down.
TGTAGGATTTTCTGACCTTAATAAAAAAGAAAAATTATTTACCATTTTTTCTTATATGCCAAAGGCTACTGTCCAAGCTGCAATTGGATCGGTTGCTCTTGCTAATGGTTTGTCATCAGGTCTTGCTATTTTATCTGTAGCCGTGCTTGGAATTTTAATTACAGCACCCCTTGGGGCTATCTTGATAGATAAGACTTATAAAAAACTTTTACTTAGAGGATAAAATACTGAGTTTTTAAAATGGTATAATAGAATTAAGATTAGAAAGAAAGGTATTTTATGACAGAAGCTAAGTTAAAAGTTAAATTATTAAATTATACACCAAATGGAGAAGAGACAATAGCTCAGGCCGGCAAGCTTTGTTATTCACCTGTGGGGGTGGATGAGATTTCTAAAAAGCAAGATGAAGAATCTATCGCCAAATATGTAAAGATGCTTGCAAGCATGGGTCATATGTCTCCGATTGAGCATATTTCTTTTACTTTTGCAGTAGAAGGAGTCTCAAGGACTTTGACCCATCAACTAGTTCGCCATAGGCTCGCATCCTATTCTCAACAATCTCAAAGATATGTAAAATTAGAAGGTTTTGAATACATAATCCCACCTCACATAAAGGAAAACCCTGAAGCGGCCGAAATTTTTATAAAAGCTATGGAAGAAGACCAAAAATCCTATGATAAGCTTACAGATATCTTATTTGATAAGCATTTTAAAGACTTTATAGCTGAAGGGATGGATGAAAAAACAGCAAAAAGACAAGCCAGCAAGAAGGCCATAGAAGATGCAAGATACGTATTTCCAAATGCCTGTGAGACTAAAATTGTCTTTACAATGAATGCTAGAACCCTACTTCATTTTTTCTCTCTAAGGTCATGTAACAGAGCCCAGTGGGAGATAAGAGAACTTTCTGATCAGATGATTAGGCTTGTAAAGGGGATTTATCCAAATATCTTTGCTAAAGCAGGTCCATCATGCCTTGGAGGTCCTTGTCCAGAGGGGAAAATGACTTGCGGAAAAATCAATGAAGTTAGGGAAAAATATAAAAATATATAGGGCCTTTGGGCTCTTTTATATTTGCTAAAAATGGGTATATATACATATATGATATAGACAGGAAGGAAGAATTATGTCTTATATAAGTTTAAAAAATGTGAGCAAAAAATATAAGTCAGGAAGTACTGAGATAGTTGCTAATTATAATATAAATTTTGACCTTGATGAGGGAAAACTTCTTATAATTGTCGGAGCATCAGGTGCTGGGAAAACTACTTTACTAAATATAATAGGCGGAATGGAGCAAGCAAGTTCCGGAGATATATTAATTGATGGTAAGAATCTATCAAAATTAAATGATAAGGACCTTACCACCTATAGGCGTGATGATGTTGGTTTTGTATTTCAGCATTATAACCTTATACCAAATCTAACAGCCCTTGAAAATGTTGAATTAGCTAGCGAATTATCAAAAGATTCTCTAGTGGCAGAAGAGGTCTTAGATGAGGTAGGCCTTAATTCAAGATATGAAAATTTCCCATCACAATTATCTGGGGGAGAGCAGCAGAGAGTTGCAATTGCAAGAGCATTAGCTAAAAATCCTAAGCTTTTATTATGCGATGAGCCCACAGGTGCCCTAGATTATAAAACAGGAAAAAATATCTTAAAACTATTACAAGATGCTTCAAGAAGGCTTGGAGCAACAGTTATAATAATAACCCACAACTCCCTTATAAAGCCTATGGCTGATGAGGTAATAGAGCTTAAAGATGGGAAAATCCTAAAAGCATATAGCAATGAAAATCCAAGACCAGTTGGAGAGCTGGAGTGGTAAGATGAATACTTTTTACAAAAATATAATTAGGGATATGAAAACAACCCTTGGCAAGGTATTTTCGATTGGGGTCATGGTAGGACTTGCAACGATGATAATTGTAGGACTAAACCTAACAGGCCCATCAATGAGAAAAAGCCTTGACGAGTCCCTAAAAATCTATAAGCATCCTGATATAATAGTCAGATCAACCTATCCAATGGATTATGAAGATAAGATTCTCTTAGAAAATGACGATGATATCAAGGATATTTCCTTTATAAAAATTATAGATTTAGAAAATCAAGATAATATTATAAGAATAAAGTCCTTTGATAATAATTTTGAAAAAATAGACATGGTTGAAGGCCAAAAATTAAAAGCAAAGGATGAAATAATTTTAGATAAGGCCCTAATGTCTACTTATAAAATTGGTGATTATGTAGATTTTTCCTATATAAATGATAAGCAGAAGGATACAAATAAGCTTAAAAATACCAAGTATAAAGTAGTTGGATTTTTTAATACCAGCCAAAGATTTCTTGAAGATATGAAAGAAATATCTCCAGTAGGCAAAAAAGAGATAGCTGGCCTTGCCTTTATTTCAGAAGAAAATTTTGAAAAAGAAAAATTTGATGAAGTAAATATTTCTTATAAAACTACTGAAGAATTAAATAAAACAAGTAATGAATACAAAAAAATTGTAAAAGATAAGAAGGATGCTATAGACAAGGCCATCCTCTCTAGACCAAAGGAGGTATTAGAGAAGATAAAAACTGAGGCAAATGATAAGATAAATAAGGCCGAGGGCGACTTATCTGATGCTAGAGAAAAAATATCTGAAACTGAAAAAGAATTAAAAGATGCTAAGATAAAAATTGATGATGGATTTAGTAAATACGGGACAGAAAAAGCAAAGTACCATAGAGAAATTGAAAATGCCAAGGCTAAGCTTAGTAAGGCAAGAAATGACTTGATTAGAGGTCAGGCAGAGCTGGATAAGGCTAAGATTGATTTAGAAAATTCAAGAAATAAATATAATGAAGAGATTAGAATAAATGAAGAAAAGTTAAATGATTCTTATCGACAGATTAAGGCAGGCCAAGATGAAATTTCAAGCAAAAAACAAGAAATAGAAAATGCTCTAAGTCAGATAGATGCTTCTATTAATGAATCTTTACAAGTTAATGATCAATTACCAGACTCTAATGAAAATCAGGCGGATTTAGGACTTGAAACTTTAGATCAGCCACAGTCATCTTCTGTTAATTTAGAAGAAGAAATAGCCAAGCAAAAGGCACCCCTACTAGCGGGCCTTGAAGAAATTAAGAAAAAGGAAGCTGAATTAAACAAAGCCCTTGCTTCTTACAATCAAGGAAAAGCCAAGTTTGAGGAAGAAAAAAAATCAGGTGCAGCAAAGCTTGACCAGGGCTTAAAAACTGTAAATAGCAAGCAAACAGAAATCAACAGAGGCTGGACATCTTATTATCAAGGTTCAGATGAGCTTGAAAAAAATAGGGTAAAGGGGGCAAATGACTTAGAAAAAGCCTACAGGGACCTTATAAAGTCAAAAGCTGATTATGAAAAGGGTCTAAAGGAATTTGAAGATAAAAAAGCAGAATCCCTAGATGATATAGAAGAAGGGGAAGAAGAGATAAAAGACCAAAAGGAAGCCCTTCTAAAGCTTACAGATCCAGAATATAAGGTGAGTACAATCTTTGATAACGAGGGCTTAGATACCTATTATCAAAACTCCCTAAATATGGACAAATTATCCCTAGTATTTCCTGTATTTTTCTACATGGTAGCCATGCTTGTTACCCTTACAACCATGAAAAGATATATAGAAGAGCAGAGGCTCATAAATGGTAGTCTAAAGTCCTTGGGCTATTCAAATAAATTAATAGCCAGGAGATTTTATATTTATGGTCTGATACCTACCTTGATAGGGTCAATAATCGGTGGGATATTAGCTAGATTTCTAATAGCGGGGATAATATTTAAGGCCTATTCAACAGGTTTTTCTATAATAAATATGAGCTTCACATCATCGCTTCTTTTGATTATAGGGTCTGTAATTCTTTCAGCAAGTTTAGTAGCCTTAACAGTATTTTTCACCTCTAAGGAAACAGTAAACGAGTCACCGGCAAGGCTACTTCAGGCAAAGGCTCCAGAAAAGGGATCTCAAATTCTTTTAGAAAAGATAAGGCCGATTTGGAAGAGACTTTCTTTCATGCAAAAAATAACGGCTAGGAACCTATTTAGGTATAAGTCAAGGATGTTTATGACCCTCTTTGGAGTAGCAGGCTGCACAGCCCTCATATTTTTCGGCTTTGCAATGATTGATTCACTAAAGGATACATCAGCCATCCAGCAAAATGAACTCTTCCACTACCAATCAATATCCATCCTAGATCAAAAGTCAGATAGAAAAGCTTTTGATGATTTGATAGCAAAGGATAAGAGGCTTGAGATTAGAAATGAAAGTGCAAGTCTAAATAGAAATGGCACAGACCTTGACCTATCAATTATAATACCTAAGGATATGGCTAGGTTTAATGATTTCGTATCTTTAAGAAAAAATAAAAATAATCCTATAAATCTAAAAGAAGCTAAGGCTGTAATTACAAAAAATGCTAGCAAAAAGCTTAAATTGAAGGAAAATGACAAGATAAAGGTAGAAGTAGATAAGAGATTAATAGAAATTGAGATAGGAGAAATTACAGAAAATTATGTAGGAGATTACCTATATATTTCCAAGGACTATTATGAAGATTTGACTTCTAATAAACTAAGTGTAAACGCTGATTATATAAAGGGTGATCCTGATAAAACTACCCAGAAATTAGAAGATATCGACGATATTCTTGCAGTAATAAATACAAGCGGAGCCTATGAATCAATGGATGCCTTGCTTGCTAATTTAAACTTAGTAATAGTTGTAATAACCCTGGTTTCATCTGTACTTGCAAGTGTAGTTTTATATAATATAACTGATATAAATGTAAGCGAGAGGAAAAGAGAGCTTGCAACCATAAAAGTTCTAGGATTTTATCCAAAGGAAGTAACAGCCTATATCTACAGGGAAATATTTATATTAAGCCTTATAGGTATAGGAGGTGGATATTTACTAGGTTATCTAATGTTTAGGTATATAATTGACCTAGTTGCCCCAAGAGATATCATGCTTTCCTATAAGCTTCATCCTTTAAGTTTTATAGTAAGTGCAGCTATAACCCTCATCCTATCAATGATTATGCTTATATACGTACACAATAAACTTAAAAACATCGACATGGCTGAGGCCATGAGCAGTGGAGAATAAGGCGGAGATTCCGTCTTTTTCTTTTTATTCCTAGATAAAATTTAAATCTTTGTTATAATTATAGGGAGGTGAATTATGAAAATTATTTTAGTAAGACACGGATTAACAGAAGCTAATATGAAAATGGTCTATTCAGTTGATGAAACGAAATTAGAAGAAAGTGGCCTATACATATTAGATAGGACAAAAGAATTACTTAAAAATTATGAGATAGATGAAGTTTATACATCAAACCTCTACAGGGCAAAAGAAACTGCGGACTACCTAGGATATAAGGATTATAAGAGCGATGGTCGCTTAAATGAGATGAATTTTGGGGATTTTAAAGGTAGGTCCTTAGTTGATGTAAGAGAAAATGAAAAGGAATTTTTTATAAAAGAAAAGTCAGACTACTTTGGTCTAAAATATCCAAATGGAGAATCAAGGCTTGATGTAATAAAAAGAGTAGGAGATTTTCTTGAAGAAAAATCCAAGGAAGATAAGACAATTTTAGCAATTAGTCATGGTATTGCCATAAGGTCATCACTATTTTGGATATTAAAAGATCTTGATAATTGGCCATCATTTTGGATAGATAATGGGTCGCTAACAGTTTATAAGATTGAAGATGGCAAAAGGCTTATAGAAAGCGTCAACCTAATATGAAATTTATCCATCTAGCAGATGTCCATCTGGCAGATAATTTAAATTTCAAATCAGACTTATCTTCTCTAATTAGGATGAAAAATAAGGAATCTTTTTATAGAATCTTAGAAGAAAATCAAGATGTGGATTTTATTTTAATTGCAGGGGATCTTTATGAGAGGGATTATTTTACCCTAAATGATTATAAGGACCTGTTTGAAAAGATTGGTGCTTTTAAAAAAGATGTATTTTATGTGGCAGGCAATCATGATTTTATAGGAAGGGATAATTATATATACCTAAAAAATAAACCAGATAATTTACACATTTTCTGGGACGATGAACTTTCTTATTTTGAGGTCGATAATATAAGAGTTTATGGACTTTCATATGTGGATAGGATTTATAATAAGGATTTTCCTTATGATATAGGCTTAGATGATTCATATTTTAATATTTTACTTGTCCATGGGGATACTTATAATAAAAATTCATCATACCTAAATTTAGATATAGGAAAGCTTAAAAATCTTGACTTCGACTATATAGCACTAGGACACATTCATAAAAGAGATAAGCTTTATGATAATATTTATTATGCTGGAGCAATCGAGCCCTTGGATTATAGCGACCTTTATGACTATGGTTATATAAAATATGATGAAGGAAAGATTTCTTATCTTGATTCATCACTAATGAAATTTTATGATTTAAATATAAAGCCAGGTGATTTTAATAGTCAGAATGACTTGTTTGACTATATTAATTCTAAGTTAGAAGATAAGATAAATTTTGTAAGACTAAGGGCAAATCAGAAAATCTCCCTAAATGACCTAAGAAAAAATCTAAATGCTTACAATATAGATTTAAAAATAAATGAGCAAATCGACTATAAAAAACTTTCAAGCCTTTATCCTAATTCGATTCTTTCAAAATTTTTAGAAAAATTTGAAGACAGAGATGATGAAATATCTACTAGAGCCTTAGACCTAGGCCTAGAAGCCTTATTTAGGAGCCAAAATGACTGACTTATATATAAAAGAATTAAATATAAAGGCCTTTGGTAAATTTGTAAATAAGAAAATTATATTAGATAAGGAATTTAATCTTATTTACGGCCTAAATGAGTCGGGTAAGTCAACTCTTAAAAATTTCATTGAGGGGATGTTTTATGGTTTTGATGAGGGCAAACAGAGGGTTAGCTTTTCATCAAAAAGAGAAATATATAGGCCAAAAGACGCCTATATTTATGCTGGTAGCTTAATTATCTATAAGGATGGAGATAATTTTAGACTTGATAGGGATTTTGATAGTGGTGCCTACAAGATTTATAATCTTAGCAAAGGATTAGAGCTTGATACTAAAGCCAGTGACCTAGCTTATCCTGGCAAATATTTCTTAAATTTGGATTATGATCTCTATCAAAATTTTATATCTTCCTACCAGATGCAAGTTACATCTGTTGATAGCAAGAAAAAAGTTATAGAAAAGCTAGCAAGCAAGGATATTGACTATAATTTTTCTATTAAAAGCGCCATAGAAATCCTAGATAAAAAGCAAGCTGACCTTGGTACAGAAAGAGCCTACACCAAGCCTTATTACAAAATTAGAGAAAAAATCACAGATATTAAAGATATCTTAAATGAAATAGGAAGTCTTAAGGCAAAATTTAGGAAAGAATTTCAAAGTTTAGACATAAATAGGGAAAAACTTCAAAAGCTTGAAGAAAAATATAAAAAATTAAAGGATGAGAATGAAATATTCAATTCACTTAGGTCTGACCAAAACTACAAGGATTATAAAAAATGGACAGATAAACTTTATGAACTTGACCAGGATCTAATAAAGTTTGAAGATCTTAAGGCCTACAGGAGCGAAGATTTTGAAGATATAGAATTTAATCATAAAGACCAAAGTTCTCTTAAGTATATATATGTATTTTATATTTTACTATTAATAATAATCGGTCTTAGTATTTTTACCAAAAACTTCTATTTGCTTTTGTTTATAATTCCTACTTTATTTTTCTTATTTAAGGATAGAAAAGAAAAGGTCGAGCCTGATTTTATACGACTTGGAGTAAATAACTTAGCTGAGTATAATAGGCTAAGGATGAGATTTTTAAAATATAAGTCCTTATTAGAAGAAAAGGAAAAGATTGAGGAAGTCATAACTATAATTAAAAAACAAGACCTGACAGCTCTAGACCCTAATTTAGAATATAATTTTGATTTTGAATCTTATGACAATGTTAAAGCTAGAGAAGATATTAATAGCTTAGAGGAAGAGATAAAAAACTTAAAATCATTTATAAATGCTAGGGAGAAAGAACTTTTATTAATTGATGCTAAGTTAAAAAAAGAAGTTGATTATAAGGATGAGCTTAAATATTTAGAGGGAAAATTTCAAGAAATTATAAGAGAAAAAGAAGCAATCTCTCTTGCTAAAGATACTATTTTAGCCATAGCTGATGAAAACAAAAATGATATGGCAAAATTAAATAGAAAGATTAATTCTTTAATCGCAAGCCTTGGCAGAAATAATTTTAAAATTTCCTATGATCCTGACCTAAATATTGATATTAGAGATGAAAATCTTCATTCTTTTGACCTAAATCAATTATCTCAGGGCTTTTTTGACCAATTAAATCTTGCCCTAAAGCTAAACCTAGTTAACGAGAGCTTTGGCCAAGTTTTTATGATATTTGATGATGCCTTTATCAATTATGATATTGAAAGATTGATCAAATTTTTATTTATTCTTCTTGACATGGCAAGGGATAAGCAAATCCTGTATTTTACCTGCCATAGGCGAGAGGAAGAAATTTTCTTAAGTGAAAATATAGAAGTAAAAGTAATACATTTGGAGGATAGATGATATATGCTATCGCAGACTTGCATCTAGACTATACTGAAGAAAAATCTATGGAAGTCTTTGGTGATGCTTGGAAAGATTATCAAGAGAAAATTTTTAATAATTGGAATAAGCTGGTAAAAGAAGAGGATACAGTCTTAATTCCTGGCGATATATCTTGGGCAATGGATATTGACCATGCAAAAATAGACCTTGAAAAATTAGAAAAGCTTCCTGGCAGGAAAATTTTAATGAAGGGCAACCACGATTATTGGTGGTCGTCTTTAAATAAGCTTAGCCAGTTGGGTTTTTCTTCCATTGAATTTTTGCAAAATAATTCTTTTGAAATAGAAGATTATATAATTTGCGGGACTAGGGGTTGGATTTCTAGAGATGCTAAAGATTTTGATGACCACGATGAAAAGATATTTGCTAGAGAATTACTAAGGCTTCAAAATTCGATAGAATCTTCTAGACAAGATAAAAAGCTAATCATAAATTTTCATTATCCACCAATCAATAGCGATGGCAGCCTAAATGAATTTTTTGATTTGGCAAAAACTTACAATACTGATACAATTATCTATGGACACCTCCACGGAAGTGGTCATAGACTTATAAGAGAAGGGAATATAGATGGCATAAATCTTGTATGTGCTTCAGGTGATTACATAGATTTTAAGCCAGTGAGGATTAAATAATGCAAAGAGAAATAGAAATAAAGGTATTAGATATAGTACCAGAAGAACTTGAACAAGAACTTATTGAATTAGGGGCGGAAAAAATTGTTGAAGAAAAACAAGTAAACTATACTTTTGCTCCAAAAAATGCTGAAGACTTTGACACAGGCTATCTTAGGATAAGGGAAACCTATATCGAAGGAAAGAGAGAATCGATTGAACTTACCTTCAAAGAGATGAAAAATTCTGAAGATGTAAGGATTAATAACGAATTTACAACAAAAATTGATTCTGTAACAATGATGACTCAAATCCTAGATAGGATTGGTGTAAAGATAAAATATAAGGGCGAAAAGCAAAGAATATCTTATAGATATAAGGGTCAAAGATTTGATATAGACACTTGGGATAAGGCAACCTATCCTCATCCATATCTAGAAATTGAATTTACTAATCAATCAAAAATTGATGAAATACTCGATGATTTAGGCATTGATAGGGATAAGGTCACTACAAAATCAATTTCTGATTTAATAAGCGAGTTATAATTTTGACAGATAAAAATTTCCTGGTATAGTCTTAAAAAATCCAAGGAGATGAATATGATTTCTATAAAAAATTTATTAAATTCGCACGATTTGTCAAAAGAAGATTTACTTGAAATTATAGAACTAGGAAATGATATTTATAAGAGTCCTACCGATTTTTCTCATTATGCAGATGGGAAGATATTGGGGACTCTTTTTTTTGAGCCTTCAACAAGGACAAGACTATCATTTGAATCAGCTATGTTAAGATTGGGTGGTTCTGTAGTAGGGTTTTCTGATTCAAGCAATTCTTCAACAACCAAGGGAGAAAGCTTGCAAGATACAGTTAGAACTGTAAGCCAATATGCAGATATAATAGCCATGCGCCACCCTCAAGAAGGTGCAGCATATCTTGCTAGTCTTGCTGCTGATTGTCCAATAATAAATGCTGGTGATGGGGGCCACCAACATCCAACTCAAACCCTTACAGATATCCTAACAATTTCAAATTATAAGGAAAGCCTTGATAACCATGTAATAGGTATATGCGGTGACCTTAAATATGGCAGGACTGTTCACTCACTTATTAAGGTCTTAAACTTATTTTCAAATAATAAATTTATCTTAATATCACCAGAAGAATTAAAACTTCCTCAATATGTAAAAGAAGAAGTTTTTGATGAAAACAATGAATATGAAGAAGTAAGATCTCTTGATGCAGTAATTGATAAGATTGATATATTGTACATGACAAGAATCCAAAAGGAAAGATTCTATTCAGATGCCCAATATACAAGGCTTAAGGATTCATACCTTTTAAATAAGGAAAAAATGAGCCAAGCAAGAGAAGACATGATAGTTCTCCACCCACTACCAAGGGTTAATGAAATTGCAAAAGAAGTAGATAGCGACCCAAGGGCAGTATATTTTCAACAGGTTAAATTTGGTATGTATGTAAGAATGGCACTAATTATAAAACTTTTGGAGGTAAACAATGCTTGAGATTACTAGTATAAAAGACGGAATCGTAATAGACCATATAAGAGCAGGTCTAGGTATGAAAATCTATGAACTTTTGGATTTAGAAGACCTAGATAGTGAGATAGCAATAATATTAAATGCAAGCTCAACCAGATTTGGCAAAAAGGATATATTAAAGATTGCAAATAATATCAAAATAAACCTAGATGCTGTGTCAATAATAGATCCAACAGCTACAGTTAATATCATAAAAGATGAAAAAGTAGTTGAAAAACTTGAATTAAAACTTCCTGAAAAGGCTGTTGATATTTTAACATGCCAAAATCCAAAATGCGTATCAACTAGCGAAAGAGAAGTGTCTAGTGAATTTATTTTGATAAATAGAGAAGAAAAAACATATAAATGTGCCTTCTGTGGACACATTTACGATGTGGAAGAATAAGATGAAGCAAATTTTTACAAATTTTTATGGATTTGATGATGTAAAGATTACACGTGAAGATATCTTTGTAGAAGATGGGATAATAGTAGAAGAATTTGAAAGAGATGAGGCAGATGAGATAATTGATTGCCAAAACCTAGTCCTCATGCCATCTTTTACAGACCTTCACGTACACTTTAGAGACCCAGGTTTTACCTACAAAGAAGACCTAAAAACAGGCTCTCTTGCTGCCCTAAAAGGAGGAGTGACAAACGTCCTCCTTATGGGCAACACCAAGCCAACTGTATCATCAATAGAAGTCTATGAAGATATTATAAAAAGAGGGGAAGAACTTGACCTTATTGGGATTGACCAAGTTTATACCATCACCAAGAATTTTGACGGTAAAACTTTAGATCATCTTGATAGCCTGCCTAAATCAGTTAAATTTATCTCTGATGATGGCCACGGGGTAGATGATGGAGAAACTATGTACAAGGCCATGCTTAAGGCAAAAGGCCTTGGTGTAAATATGACCCTTCATGAAGAAGTGGCAGGTGTTTCAGCTATAGATTATGAAGTGGCAGAAGATGCCATGACCCTTAGGGATTGCTATTATGCCTATAAGCTTGATATGCCAGTTCATTTTTCACACGTTTCAACCAAGGGAGCAATGACAGCAATAAAGTATTTTAAGGACCTGGGGGCTAAAATAACCTGCGAAGTAACACCACACCACTTATACTTTAGTGAAAAAACTAGGGAAGAGATGAAGGTAAATCCTCCTATCAGAAGGGAAGAGGATAGGCTATATTTATTAAAAATGATAAAAGAAGGTTATGTAGATGCAATTGCGACAGACCATGCCCCTCATTCTAAAGAAGAAAAGGAAAAAGGTGCTCCAGGCTTTATAGGAATAGAAACATCCTTTTCAACTTGCTATGAAGTTTTGGTTAAATCTGGTCTTATTTCTCTAAACCAACTGATAAAAATTATGTCCACCAGGCCATCAGAAATTTTGGGTATTAAAAAAGGAAAATTAGCTCCTGGATATCTAGCTGATTTTAACCTGGTAGATCTTGATAAATCCTATATCTATAGGGAAGAAGAAATTAGGTCAAAATCTAAAAATTCTCTTATGATTGGCAAAAAATTATATGGACAAATTCAAAAAGTCTACAGAAAGGGTGTTTTAAAATATGAACATAATTGATAAACTATATGACAGAATCGACAAATTAGGCTTTGTTTGCGTAGGACTTGACACATCTCTTGATTATATACCTGATGTGATTAAGGAAGGAAAATCAACATCTGATGCCTTGTTTGCCTATAATAAGGAAATTATAGATGCAACAAAAGATGTGTGTGCTATCTATAAGCTTCAAATTGCTTATTATGAATCATATGGCTTAGAAGGCATGCTAGCTTATAAAAATACCCTTGATTACCTAAGGGATAATGATTTGCTTAGCATAGGGGATGTAAAGAGATCTGACATAGCAGCCTCTGCAACAATGTATGCTAAAGCTCATTTTGAAGGAGATTTTGAGGTTGACTTTATAACCTTAAATCCATATATGGGTATGGATTCAATTGAGCCTTACGAAAAATATTTAGAATCTGGCAAAAAGGGAGCTTTTGTCCTACTTAGAACGTCAAATCCAGGTGCAAATGACTTTGAAGTCCTAGATGTAAATGGTGAGGAATTATTTTACACAATTGGCGATAGATTAAAAGAAATAAATGATAAGTACATCGGAGAAAATGGCTACGGACCTGTAGGGCTTGTGGTAGGTGCTACTCACAGCCAAGAGGTAGAAAAAATCAGAGAAAGATACAAAAATATGTTCTTTTTAATCCCTGGTTTTGGAGCCCAAGCTGCTGATTCTATGAATGTGTATAAGCTTTTAAATGATTTAAATGCAGGAGTAGTAAATTCATCACGTGCCATCCTTAAAAATTGGATGAATTACGATGATGGTGAAGCTAATATTGGCAAGTACGCAAGAGAAAAAACAATAGAAACTTATAAGGAAATATCTAAAAATGCAAACATATAGACCATGCAAAGTTATTGAAAATATTGAGATTGCACCAGGTATTTTACAAATTAGCCTAGATGTAAATCTCAAGGGCAAGCCTGGCCAATTTTTTATGTTAAGGGCAGATTCTTTTAGAGATGACCCTATTCTTGCTAGACCATTTGGTATATGCGACCAAAGGGAAGATAGGCTGGTTTTCCTATGCCAAGTCGTTGGTAAGGCTACAAGGCTGATAGGTGGACTTAAAGAGGGAGATGATGTATCAGTTCTAGGTCCACTTGGTAAGGGATTTTCTTTAAGTGATGAAAAGAAAATCGCCATAGTAGCTGGTGGAATTGGTATTGCTCCATTATTGGAACTTGCTAAAAATTTAGGGACAAAGGCAGATTTTTATGCAGGTTTTGCAGATGACCCATATTTTGTAGAAAATTTTAAGCCCTTTGTAAATAAAATAGTAACAAGTTCTGAAAGGGATGAAAATAAGTTTATCTTAGAAAAGATAGATTTTGATTCCTATGATATGATCTATGCCTGCGGTCCAAATCCAATGCTTAAGGCTCTTTGGAATCAAAATACTAAGGCTAAGGTCGAAATATCAATGGAAGCCCACATGGCCTGCGGAATCGGGGCCTGCTTAGGTTGTACTGTTGAAAATAGTGAGGGAGAATTTGTAAGAGTATGTAAGGATGGACCAGTATTTGATGCAGAAAGGATATATGGATGAGTTTAAAAGTAAATATAGCTGGAGTAGACTTTAAAAATCCTGTAATAGCAGCAAGTGGTACCTTCGGTTTTGGAGAAGAATTTTCTAATTACATAGATATAAACAAGCTTGGCGGTATTTCTTCTAAAGGCCTAACTCTTAAGAAAAATCCAGGCAATCCCGGTATAAGAATTTATGAGACAGCTGCAGGAATTATGAATTCCATAGGCCTTCAAAATCCAGGTGTAGATCATTTTATAGAAAATGAACTTATTTTTATGAGAAAATATCAACCTGTTGTAATTGCTAATCTTGGAGGCCATTCTTATGATGATTATAGAATTGGAGCAAGCAAATTAGAAGATAGCGATGTTGATATGGTTGAGCTTAATATCTCATGCCCTAACCTAAAAGAAGGTGGTATGGCCTTTGGAACTGATCCTCATAAGGCAAGAGAAGTTATAAAACAAGTAAGAAAGGCTACAAATAAACCCCTAATAGTAAAATTATCACCAAATGTAACAAGCATAGCTGAATTTGCAAAAATAGCTGAAGGTGAGGGAGCAGATAGTATATCCTTAGTAAATACCTTTAATGCTATGGCTGTAGATATTAAGAGGAAAAAATTCGTTTTTAATAACAAAACAGCAGGCCTATCAGGCCCTGCAATTAAACCAATAGCTCTGAGGATGACATATGAAGCGGTAAATGCTGTAAAGATTCCAGTTATAGCCATGGGCGGAATAATGAATGTAGAAGATGCTCTCGAATTTTTGATGGTTGGAGCCAAGGCCATCCAAGTGGGAACAGCTAATTTTAAAAGACTTGAAACAATGATTGATATAGTAGATGGATTAGAAAAATATCTAGCAGATAACAAAATATCTGATATAAATGAGATTATAGGAATATTATAGGAGGAAATTATGGATAGAACAGTAGAATTATTAAAAAAATCTGATGCACTTTTAGAAGGACATTTTATTTTATCAAGTGGTAAGCACTCTGATAAATATGTTCAATGTGCTAAACTTATACAAAACCCTGTTTATTGCCAAGAAGTGGCTGAAATAATTGCAGGAAAAATAAAAGAAGCTGGAATTAAGGTAGACTTATGTGTAGGTCCAGCTATGGGAGGAATAATAATAGCCTATGAACTAGCAAGAGCACTAGGGGTAGATGCAATCTTTACTGAAAGAGAAAACAACGTGATGACTCTTAGACGTGGTTTTGAAATTAAGGAAGGCCAAAAGGTTATAATTGTAGAGGATGTAATAACTACAGGTAAGTCTTCTTTTGAAACCGTAGATGTAATAAACAAGTGCGGGGGAGAGGTAGTAGCTCTAACATCCATCGTAAATAGGTCAAATAAGTATGAGATAAATGGGCTCCCTCTAATATCAGCTACAAAGATAGAGGTAAATGCATGGGATCCTGATAATATTCCAGAAAGTTTAAAAGAGATACCAGCGATAAAACCAGGCTCAAGAAAGTTCTAATCTTGATAATTAGGTCATTAAGGATATAATTTTATTATAATGATATATTAAAGGAGACTTATGATATATAAAAAGAATATATTTAGTAGTCTTATATTTTTAATGGCAATAGTCATATCCTTTATAAATTTTGCAAAAATTTCTTATGCTGATAAGGATAAAAAGCCTACTAAAGATTCTCTGCTTGATGGTCTTAGACAAATTTCAGCAGAAACTTACAATCTAAAAGATATGAGAGATATAAGATTTAATAAATTAAAAAAAGACCTTGAGGAATTTAAAGACAAGGGCTCAGCAAAAATATCAGAAAAAAATTATTTCTATCTCTTAAATCCTACTAATTTTACAGCCGAAGAATTAGAGTGGGGCCTTGCAGGTACAAATCTTAATTCTTTAGGCAAGGATTTTAAAGAAGTAAGTGAAGATGTAGAAATAAATCCAATATTACTGATGGCCATGGCCAAGCATGAAACAGGAAATGGTACAAGTGACCTTTACAAGCATAAGAAGAATCTTTTTGGATTCAATGCCTATGATTATGATCCATACAATCAAGCTACAGACTTTGAGAATGAGAGATCATCTATTGATACAGTAGCAAAACATTTAAAAAACGAATACCTAAATAAAGAAGGTAAGTTTTATAATGGTATATCTACCGCTGGAATTGGCAAGCTTTATGCAACTGACAAAGATTGGTCTAAAAAGGTAGATTGGATGATGATAGAAGTAGCCCAGGCTATGATCAAAGCTTATGAAGTTTATGACTGATTATTAAGAAAGGAATAATAATGAATACTAGAGATTATTTAAATGGTACATCTACGGATGGCTATGAATTTTTTGGAGCTCATAAGAGAAAATCAAATGATTATATTTTTAGACTTCTAGCACCAAATGCTAAAGAGGCTTATATAGCAGGAGATTTTAACAATTGGGAGAAGACTCCTATGCGTAAATATAGCACAGGAGTCTTTTCTGTAACAATTGAAAAGGCTAAAAATCTAGACGAGTATGAATATGAAATTGTTGATAAGGATGGAAATTCCTACAAAAAACTAGATCCATATGCCAAAAGAATAAACCTAGATGAAGGCACATCAGTCATAATTGATGATGATTATAAATTTAAATATAAGAAATCTAAAAGTGAAGCTAAAAACATATATCAGATTCATTTAGGATCCATGTTTAGATCTAACAAGGATAAAACTTCAATCTATGATCAAATTGTAAAACATGTCAAGGAAAATAATTTTTCCCACGTCCAACTTATGCCAATTAGTGAATATAAAAATTATAAGCAAATGGGATATTCTTCTATAGGACATTTTGCATTTTCCTCCAGATATGGAGATTTGAAAGACTTTAAAGAATTTGTAGATAAGCTACACAAAGAAAAAATCGGCCTAATTGTCGAACTTGATATAGCTGAATTTGATCCAGATTTTCTTTATTTAGATAGGTTTGATGGTACAAATGTATATAACTATGACTATGACAATATCAAATATAATTATTTTGGATCTATAAACTTTGATCCAACAAAAGAATTAGTAAGGTCTTATCTTTTATCCGTAGTTGAATATTATACAAAAGTCCTAAATATAGATGGAATTTTCTTCCCATCAGCTGAAAATATGATATTTTGGCAAGGGGATAGGAATAGGGGAATAAATAATAATTGGTTAGACCTCATTAAAGAAGTAAATGATTTAATAAGAGCAAATAGGTCTTTTTCAATTGGTGGAATTAATGGGAGTGCAGATGGTTTAGATTTGCCATTTGATTATATTTTCGATAGCAGATTTAAAAATATGATTGAACTATTTAAGACAGAACCTATACAAAGGGCAAATTTCCAAGCCTATGTTAGAGATTTGATAGGAAATGACAATGGCCATCTTATTCATGGTTTTTCATATGTAGATAGCTTTGTAAATGAAGCAAGTCTTGCCATGAAGATGTATTCAAATGATAAGAAATTTGAACAGCTTAAGACCCTTATGACCTTCTTATATAGTTTGAAATCAACTAAGACAATTTTTATGGGTGATGAATTAGCTGATTTTGATACTTTTTCAATCTATGATGAATTCACCTACGAAAAATTTGATTCAAATCAAGTAAAATTTAATGATTTCTATAGGGATTTAACAAAGTTATATATGGAAAATAAGGCCTTAAGCCATGTTGATTCAGCTATTAGGGTACTTGATATTGAAGGGTATAGTTTGTATGCCTATGAGAGATCTTATAAGAATGAAAAGCTATTAGTTGTGACAAATTTTACAGATATTGATTATAAGATAAACGCTCCATATGATTTAGAAGAATTGATTAACACTGATGATTTAAAATATATGGGAGATGGCAATACCAATGGTCTTGTAAAAAGTGGAGAAGATATAAGATTGGCTCCATATAACTCTGCTATTTTTAAAATTAAATAATTTAAAAAACTCCAAATCTTCTACATTTTTTTGAGATTTGGAGTTTATTTTATTATTTTTTTGGGATTAATTCAAATTCTCTTTCTATATTGTGAGCTACCTGGGTAAATCTTTCAAGGACAGTTTTTCTTGATATGATTCCTAAGAAATATCCATTTTTGTGGGTCACACATACAAAGTTATTATCTATTAAAAGCGATATTACATCTTCAAGCATATAATTATCGAAAACAATTGGTACTTTCTGATTCATAACTTGACTTACTTTAAGTTTGCTTAGCTTATCTTCATCAAAAAGAGATAAGTTATCAAAACTGGTTACTATGATAGAAATGGATATGAGCCCCCTTACACAATTATTGTCATCAACAACAGGTATAATTTGATAGCCTGAGTTTGAAAGGACAAGTACAGCGTGCAGCAAACTATCTTCTTGGTTAACAACTGCAACAAGGGATGAATCTATCATTAAGTTAGGCGTAGGTCTATTAAAAAGTTTTTCAAAATTTTTTCCTATCAATTTTCCCTCCTTATATTCTTATTAAATAATTATATCAAGATTCTTATTAATTTATTATATCACTTTTGTACAAATAAAAAAACTTCAGGCTAAAGAAAAAAATAAGCCTGAAGTATATATGTAAGCACACCTAGTATCGAACAATTAACATAATATAGTGTCAAATATATACGACTCATGATAGGTTGCCTTACGGCACACAGAAGTGGCTGCTTAATGCTGCTAGGTTCCCCTCCTGACATGGTTCACAGTCTCCTGTTGCGTAAGATCTATCAATCAACACCGCATATATAAGTCTTTTAAACTGCTAAAAGCCCTCCACTAGGAATTAAACCCTGCTGTAGCGGATTGCAGGTTACAAGGCACCGCTAGTTCCCCGTCTAGTGCATGGCGGAGAGCATGGGATTTGAACCCATGATACAAAAAAACTGTATACACGATTTCCAATCGTGCTCCTTCAACCACTCGGACAGCTCTCCATACTACAATAACTTACTATACCCTATAAACTTGTATTTGCAAAAAGAAAATATTATCCTAATTATCCTAATCTATGGTATAATATTAAAATAGAAAGGAAAGGTATGGCAAAAGCTTTATATAGACAGTATAGGCCCAAGACCTTTGATGAAGTTCTTGGCCAAGATAAGGTCGTAAATGTATTAAAAAATCAGTTGATAAATAATAACTTTTCTCATGCTTATCTTTTTGCAGGAGAAAGAGGGTGTGGAAAGACTTCTGCAGCCAAAATTTTTGCAAAGGCAATAAATTGCCTAAACCCAAAGGATGGATCACCTTGTCTTGAGTGTGAAAATTGTAAGGCAATAGAGGAAGAATCAACCCTTGATGTAGTTGAGATGGATGCAGCTAGCAATAGAAGGATAGATGATATTAGAAACCTAAAAGATAATGTCATTTACCCACCATCAAAACTTAAGTATAAGGTCTACATCATTGACGAAGCCCATATGATAACAAGAGAGGCCTTTAATGCCCTACTTAAAATTATGGAAGAGCCACCAAAACATTTGGTCTTTATATTAGCAACAACGGAAATTGACAAGATACCAAAGACAATCTTATCTAGGGTTCAAAAGTTTGAATTTAATAAGATTGATTCTCTAAAGATAAAAGAACAGATAAATATAATCTTAAAAGATAAAAATGTTGAAATGGAAAATGAAGCCATTGATCTAATAATAAGAAAAGCCAAGGGGGCAATGAGAGATGCCCTAAGTATCTTAGATCAGGTCTTATCCTTTGATAAGAAAACTTTTAAACTTAAAGATGTAGAATTTATCTTAGGTGCAGTCGATTTTGAAAAGATTGATAAGCTTATAGAAGATATCATTTCAAAAGACCAGAAATCTAGTTTAAAATCCATAACCCTTATAAGAGAAGATGGTAAATCAAACCTAGATATCTTAGAAGCCCTTATAAACTTTTATAGGGATATGATGATTCTTAAAACAACAGAGGATGAGTCTCTATTTGAAAATAAGGAAAGACTCGACCTTCTTAAAGAAAAGCTTGTAAAAATTGACCTATCAAGAATATTAACAAGTTTAGACATCTTAAATGAATATGCTAATAAGCTTAAATTTTCATCTAATACTGACATAGTTTTGGATGTGCTTATCTTAAGGCTAATCGATACTGTAGATACTAATAATCTAGAAAGCAGGATCGCAAAACTAGAAAGAAATAAAGAATCAAATATAATAGATTTGGTAAATAATATAATCGACAATAAATTAAAGAATGTTAAGCAAACCGTAAGCGTTATAGAGCAAAAAGGTGAAAAAATCAGTAAAGAGCCTAAAAAGGAAGAAAATCTTCCACAAACTAAGGAAAATATAGAAGAAAAATCTAATGACAAGACCTATCTTAAGCTTAGAAGTGATCAAGAAGAAGCCTTAGTCGATATAATTGTAGCAAGCTCAGGCACTATGCTTAAAACTTTATTTAACCAAGAAGGTCTAAATTATTTATATACTGGCGATGAGCTAATATTAAATATAAAAGATGAGTTTTACTATATTTTCATTGACAGTAAAAAAGAAGAAATAGAAGAAAAACTAAAGGATTTATTAGAAAAAGATATTAGCTTTAAGCTTGATGTGGTAAGTAATCATGAAGATAAAATAAGTCAGGCTGATAATCAAGATAAGAAAATAGAAAAATTGCAAAACATATTTAATAATGAATTAATAATAAAATAGGAGGATTATTATGGCAAGAAATTTTAGAGGCGGAATGCCAAACATGAACAACATGATGAAACAAGTTAAGAAGATGCAAGAGGAAATGGAAAAAGCCCAACAAGAATTAGAAGAAAAAGAATTTACTGCAAGTGCAGGGGGCGGGGTTGTAGAAGCAACAGTAACTGGCAAAAAAGTTGTTACATCTATAAAAATTGATCCAGATGTAGTAGATCCTGATGATGTGGATATGCTTCAAGATTTAATCATGGTTGCTATAAATGATGCAAACAACCAAGCTGATAAATTTAACGAAGAAAACATGGGCAGATTAACAGGTGGCATTAATATACCTGGTTTAATGTAATGGCCATACTACCTGAATCATTAAATAATTTAATAGAGCAATTTCAAAAATTACCCACAATTGGTAGAAAAAGCGCGGAAAGACTTGCCATGAGCATAGTCGATGAAGATATAAAAAGTGTAAAAGACTTCTCAGACAGCCTTATAGAAGTTAAAAATAGGATTCATAATTGCAAGATTTGCGGAAATTTAACAGAAGATGATGTGTGTTCTATCTGCAAGGATTTTACAAGAGATGAAGAATACTTATGTATAGTAGAAGATGTAAGGAACCTCATAGCAATTGAAAAATCTGGAGCCTATAGAGGGAAATACCATGTATTAGGAGGACTTATATCGCCGTCTGATGATATAGGTCCTGATAAACTAAACATAGACAAGCTCCTAGAAAGGCTTGATAATGAGGATATAAGAGAGATAATCCTAGCAATTTCTTCAACCATAGAAGGTGAGACAACAATACTTTTTATTACTAACTTACTTAAAGATAGGAACATCAAGATAAGTAAGATAGCCCAAGGAATACCAGTCGGTTCGCAATTAGAATATTTTGACCAACTAACCCTTGAAAGAGCTCTAGAAGACAGGAGAAATATAAGTGAATAGATTTAAAAAAATAATAACACTAATAATTCCTCTTCTAATATTAACATCGTGTTTTAAAAAAGATAAGATAGACGATCAAGCACAAAAAGAAATAATAAATGTTGAAAAAAAGCCTGTATCAAGCAAGATTGACGTAAAAACATCAAGCTTTGCAGCATCAATTATTTTGGATGATTTAGCAAAAAAAGATACTAATGACTATACTGTTGATATAGTCAAAGATTATTCGTCAATAGAGTCACTCGATTTTGATGTAGCAGTTATACCAGCTTATGAACTTGTAAACTTATACAACAAGACAGACCATTCAATAAAACTTGCAGCAATTACTTTGTTAAATGATTTGTATATTATTGGTGACAGGCAGGTAAATGGTCCTGCTGATCTTAAAAATTCTACAATAATGATGCCAAATATGAATGAGTCCATGAATAAGATGATTGAGTCAAAACTTGGTCTAGCGAAGACATTTTTAAAGGTAAATGTAGAAACCTACCCAAGTCAGAAAGAAGTACTTAATAATCTAAAACAAATGGACAAGGCATTTGCATTTTTATCTGAACCATATTATTCTAAGGCTATAGAAGAGAAAAATTATTATCTTTACGATTTAAGACAGATTTTATCTTTCTTACCTAATTCAAATATTGAATCAAGCGGAGATTACCTATCTGAGGTCATTGTTGTAAACAATAATTTTCTAAAAGATAATAAAGAAAACTTTGATAATTTTCTTAAACAATTTAAGGAAAGTCAAGAAAATATCAACCAGTCAACAGTTATATCAAAAAATATAATAGACAATTATGATATAACAAATTCTGATGCTATTGATATTTATAAGAAAATGGAAAATGTATTTATCACTTCTGACACAATGAAAGGTGTATTCCAATTATATATAGATAGGTTAGAAGGCCTTGATAAAAATATATTTTCTGAAAATAGGCCATCAGATGATATTTATTACTTAAATTAAGACTGCTGGGGATGATTGATCATCCCCAGCAGTTTTTTCATTGCAAAAATCACAAATTAATGTTGATAATATTTTCTCATAAAAATAAACCTTGAGGATTCAAGGTTTAAAATCTTTGGTGGAGATGACGAGAATAAAAGTTTATAAGCTATAAACATTGATTTTATGGGTTTTAGTATTTTAGTGTTACGATAATTGTTACGTTAGGCCTCTAAAAATGAAGAAAATTCATCTGGAGTTTCTTCTTTTTCATCTAGTAGGGTATGTGAGTAGGTGTTTAATGTTATACTTGAATCCAGGTGTCCTAGCCTATCTTGGATATATTTTATAGACTTGCCCATTCTTAGTAGGATTGTGGCGTGAGTGTGTCTTAATCCATGGACGTTTATTTTATATAGGCCGTGCTTTTCTATAATTTGATTTAGTTTTTTTAGTGGGTATGAACTTGATACCACTTTACCATTTCTTTCAAAGACGTAAATTTTATTTATTTCTTTTAGCTCTTTTAGGTATTCTATAGTGTCTTGATCTAGTTTTATTTTTCTTTCGTGTCCATTTTTAGTGGTTGAAATTATTGCCTTTCCTGTTTTGGATTTGGATAAGGACTTATTGATTGTGATATAGTTTGTATCGAAGTTTACATCAGTCCATTTTAGGGCCAATGCTTCGCCTAGTCTCATACCTGTATGGGATAATAGCCTAAAGAAGGTGTAATCTTGGAGGGAGCAATCTTCTTTTGCTATGTCTAGGAAATTTTTTAATTCTTCTGGTGTGTAATAATTTCTTTTTTTCACTTTGATCTCCTTTTTATTTCTATTTGGTAACTTTACCTTGTCTAGTGGATTTGTACTTATGATTCCTAGTTCTTTTACATAATTTAAAACTGTTTTTGCATATATTCTTAACCCTTTGATGTCTTTATAGTTTTTGGATACTTCGTTTATAAAGGTTTGGGCTTGGAGCTGGTTAAATTCTTTTAGTTTTATGTCTCCAATTAGGGGGAGGATATGATTTTTAAATATGCCTGTTATTTTTAGGATGGTGCTTTCTTTAACTGTGCCTTGCCAAGCTTCGTACCATATTTCGTATGCGTCTTTATAGGTTTTGATTTCTGGGTGTCTTGTCTTGCTTGATATTTGGGTTCTTAATTTTAGGTAGGCGTTTTCTGCTTGTTTTGGGGATTTAAAACCTTGGCGATTGGTTCTGATTTCTTTGCCTGTTAGGGGGTCTTTGCCTAAGTAGACGTTAAATTTATAGTAAGTTTTTCCACCTTTTTGGTATTTTTTGATTTTCATTGTCCCTCCTTTCTTTTTACAGGTCGTTAAGTGTCTATCATTAGGTGTTTTTGTAGCCCTATGCTAATACATAGGGCTTTGTTGGTGTGATAGACTTATTGTTCTTTTGTAAAGTCTGAAAATACTACATCATTTATTGTTACAAGTAAAACATTTTCTGTGTTTACTGGGTTATGAAGCATTATAGATACATTATCGCCAATTTGCTCATTTACATCTTTAGAAAGTTTTGCTAATCCCTTACTCATTTGATTCCATCCTTCTAGAAGATGTGGATTTGATTTATCTAACATCAGTCCTGCAATTTCTGTTTTTAATTCAGTATCTTTTGGATACATATGGATTACAAATGTACCTTCGATTGTTTCTGTTGACACATCGCACATATTTTCAAATTGCCCTTTAATATATGCAGTTACGAGAGTTTTGGCATCTTCATTGCTAATATTTTCATTTTTTTCTTCTGCAACTTCTTCAGGTTCATCTTTAATTTCTTCTACTACCTCAGATTGTTCTGCAGGCTCTTCAACAACAACCTCTTCTTTTGTATCAGCTTGTTCTGTATCTTCTCCACAAGCTGTTAATAGTGTTGCTAGGGCTAATAATAGAATTGTTTTTTTCATATTTTCCTCCTTGAATTTATATTAAGCCTTGCGGCTAAATACCTATATTTTTCTCCTGATTTCTTTTACTATTCCTAGGATCCTGACGGGTTCGTCTCCTGGGCCGTAGGTTTGTGGGGAGTAGTTGGGATTGATAGGGCGTAGAGTTACTGTGCCATTTTCATTTTTTATTACTGTTTTTAGGGTGGCTTCGTAGCCATTTACATAAACCGCAGCGTCTGTGCCGCTTTCACAATCTGGGGTTTTTTCAATAATAACTGTGTCGCCGTCCAAGTATTTTGGGTACATAGAATCTCCATCGACTTTAAGGCCTAGATAGGTTTTGTTTTTGTCGTATTCTTTAAATGATAGGTCTTCTGTGTCGGAGATATCTTCGATGGCTTCTATTGGGATTCCTGCTGGTATGCTTCCATAAACATTGATTGTTATGTAGTCTTGGCCTTCTACTGGGCGGTCGTTGCCTAGGATATAATCTAAGGATACATCGAATAGTTGAGAATATTTTTTTAAAACATCTGTGCTTGGTGTTCGTTCATCTCTTTCATACATACCTATGCTTGAGGCTGTAACATATAATTGTTTGGATAATTCACCTTGGGTTTTGCCTGATAGGCTTCTTAAATGTTTTAGTCTACTTCCTACACTCATGATTTCTCCTTTCTGAAACACTAAGTGTTCTTTTATTTTATTATAACACAAATTGTGTTAAATAAAAGAGGTTAAAGCCAACATTTAGTGTTAATTTTAGAGAAAATATTAAAAAACTCTTGACATTAACACTAAAAGTGTTATAATAGTATCAAGATAAGATATTGAGGGGGTGGTAGATATTGAAGCTATCAATAGAAAATTAGGCAATAAATTGAGGAAATTAAGAATAAATGCAGGAATGAGCAGAAAACAACTTGCAGATATGTTTGGATTGACCGTATCTGCGGTTGGTATGTATGAGCAAGGTAGAAGAACACCTAGTGATGATATAAAGATCAAATATTCTATGTTATTTGATAAAAGCATAGATGAATTATTTTTTTAACTAAAAATAACACTAATAGTTGCTTTTTGATAATAATAAACAACTTAAAGTGTCTTAGGAGGATTAATGAATGAATTAATAAGCCTTAATCAGATTGTTTCTGAGATTAAGTTTTAAAGATTCTAAATGAGAGAAAGGAAGAGAAATGAATAAGCAATATTACATTATAACCATAAAAATCAAAGAATATGAACAAAGATTTACAAAAAACGAAAAGAAAATGTATTTATTAGATTTACAGGGAAGTATGTCTAAATCAATTGAAGATGCTATTTTATTTTCAAATGATAGCGTAGCAGAAAATATTGCAGGCAAGATTGAGAAGTCCATAGAGGAAAACTCAGATTATATCTGTACCTGCAATGTAGAGAAAGTGAATTTAGAAGAAGCTTTTAATTTAAATATGATTTAGAACATTTTTCTAGTAGGTAATATGCTTTTGAAATCATAATCATAGCTTCGATAGCTTCTACTTCGCTAGAAGGATTAAAATATTTAACTTTATGTGCTCTAGGATTTCTGTAGTTATAGTTTATAAAATTTAAAAGAGCTTTGAGGGCGAAATATTGACTTTTTTCTTCATTTGTTTGAAGAGAGTTTAAAACAATGATTGGTCTTTTTGTATCAAAACATTTATTTATTAATCTTGTACCAAATAAATCAATACCTGATATATTTTGTATTTTATTTTCGATAAGTTTTGCACTTTCAAAGATAAGATCAAAATAGTCTTTATTTAATATTTCTTTACTGCAAATATTTAATAATGCTGGATGAATATTGAATGGTTTTAGCTTATCTTTTAAAGATGAGTATCTGGAATAGGCTTGTGAAAAATCTTTTGGCTTTGAGTAATTTTCTACTTTTCCTGAATTGTTAACTACTAGACCATCAAATTGTAATATTTTGTTTATTTCATTTTTGGCGTCTGTCCACTCATGCGACTTATTGATGTAGTTTTGTGGAGACATAATCCATTCTATGCAAGATATTATCTTATCATCAGAATTATATTGATTGTGGTGATTACAGAATGCTTCATGGAGTCTTTTCCACTTAGTGCTATTCACACCATGGATGTAATTATTTAAACCAAGGTTTTCTAACATATTAGTGATTTTAGTACCAGTTGTATATTGAGCTAGCACCTTTGAAAGGTTTTCTAAAGATTGTGAATTTTCAAAATATAGCATATGAGCCTCCTAACACTAATTATAACAAATAAAAGAAAGGATATATATGAAAGATTTAAAGATTTTTAATAATAATGAGTTTGGAGAAGTGAGAACATCGATTATTGATGATGAACCTTATTTTAGTTTGAATGATGTTTGCAGAATTTTAGAGATTGCGAATCCAAGAAATGTTAAGGCGAGGTTGAATGGAGATGGCGTCCATAGTATGGACGGTGTCGATTCTCTAGGTAGAAGAACAGATGTAACAATGATAAGCGAAGCTAACTTATATAAACTAGTTTTCCAGAGCAGAAAACCAGAGGCGGAAAGATTTGCAGATTGGGTTACCTCAGAAGTATTACCAGCGATTAGAAAGCATGGGGCATATATGACTGACGGGGTTATAGAAAGAACTCTTACAGATCCTGATTATTTGATTATGCTTGCTACTAACCTCAAGGAAGAAAAGGCCAAGAGAGCTTTAGCTGAGGCACAAAATGAGAAAAACAAACCTAAGGTACTATTTGCTGATACTGTATCTGCTTCTTCTAGATCTTGTTTGATGGGTGAACTTGCTAAGATGATTAGTCAAGAGGCTATAAGACAGGGCAGAATTGATGAAAAGATAGGGCAAAATAAACTTTTTGCATGGATGAGAAACAACGGCTACTTATGTAAGTCTGGAGAAAGAAAAAATCAACCTTTACAGCAATATGTAGAGCAAGGGTTGTTTGAGATGAAAAAAGGTTCATATGTAGACAGTAAGGGTGCTAATGTGATCACTACAACCACTAAAGTAACAGGAAAAGGACAGATATATTTTATAAACAAGTTTTTAGGATAAGGAGGAATTATGAAAGTTTCTATAGCTGAGAGAGAATTTCTTAACAAAAAAGAAATGGCTGCTTGGCTTGATATGAGTGTTAACACTTTAGATAAGATGGTTGAGGAGGGTCTGCCGCTTTATAGGTGGTCAAGGAAAGTTTATTTTTTAAAAGATGATGTAAAAGAATTTTTTAAGAAAAATTACATGCTTGTAAACGAGGAGGATTAGATGCAAGAAAGAGGAAGAATCCCTAGGAGTAGAAAGAAGAGAATTGAGCTTATTAAGTGTGGAGCTAAGGACCTTGAGGAATCTTTAGCACTTAAAGAAATTGAGGGCTTCGTAACAAATAGAATCACAGAAAAAATGATTACAACCCTAATAGCTTTTATATGGTTGATGATTGCTATGTATGGCAAGACTCCTTACTGTCAGATTTGGGGCATACCTTTTGCAATTATAAGTTTAGTGATTGGTTTATGGATGATATAAAAAAATTGCCTAGCTGGAACTAGGCAAAATATAAAAATACTCATGAAAATTATACAATTTTTGAGAAAAAAGGACAAGTTTTGAAAGCAAAAGATCAAGTAGAATTTAGCGAGGCTATTCACACATTAGCTGATGAAGATTTAGAAAAGGTTAGAGAGATACTATTAAGCAAGGATATGACAGATGACAATATGGCCAAGCTTAAGCATGTAGATATAGCTATTGAGAGCAGGGAAAGACATAGGAGGTATATGGATAAATTATGAGGATTAGTTTTGCACTTACTAAAGAGTACGAAGTTTTTATAGATAAGGTCGAGCTTGACAGACTTTATGATGGAAGTGTCGATAGAGCGGTTAAAGCTATGTTAAGCCAGGCTGAAGAAGTCGATTCTTATGTAGATGATATTGAGATTTTAGATACTTATTTATCATCTGAAGATGAAGCTTACGAAGAAGAACTTGATGATGAGTATAGGAGGGATATGGCCCTTCAAGAAAGCCTATATTTGAGGGATTTGATATGAAAAAGATTGCTAATTTAACTGAACTGACCAGGGAGGATTGGCTTAAGATGAGGACTAAGGGTATAGGCGGGTCGGATGCGGCGGCTGCATGTGGTCTTAATCCTTGGAAAAGTAAGGCTAGCCTTTATCTAGAAAAGACTGGTCAGGTTGTAAAAGATTTTGATAATGAGATCCTTAGGCAAGGGCGAGACCTGGAGGATTATGTGGCTAAGAGATTTACAGAGGCTACAGGTAAGAAGGTAAGAAGAAATAATTTCATGATGGCCAGGAAGAATTATCCTTTCATGTTTGCTGATATTGACAGGGAAGTGGTAGGGGAAAATGCCATTCTTGAGTGTAAGACTACTAGCCCTTATGCCAAAGATAAGTGGGATGATGGGAAAATCCCTATAAATTATGAGCTACAATGTCACCACTACATGATGGTTACGGGGGCTGAAAAATGCTACATCGCTTGTCTTATCTTTTCTACTGATTTTGTTATCAGGGAGATTGAAAGGGATGAGGAAGTGATTCAGATGTTAGAAGCCCAGGAGATTGATTTTTGGACTAACTATGTAGAAAAGGGAGAAATGCCAGCTCCTGATGGGTCGGATGAGTATGACCAAGCTTTAAAAGATAGGTTTAAGGGTGGTCTTGAAGAGGGGCTGGACCTTGAAATAAATAAACA
This sequence comes from uncultured Anaerococcus sp., assembly GCF_963512375.1. Classification (NCBI taxonomy): domain Bacteria; kingdom Bacillati; phylum Bacillota; class Tissierellia; order Tissierellales; family Peptoniphilaceae; genus Anaerococcus; species uncultured Anaerococcus sp. Next base: position 4,108 of record NZ_CAUPMI010000001.1, on the reverse strand, counting down.
AGACTATGAGGCCTACAAGGATAGAAAAGACCTTATCAAGACCCTTGATGCTGATAATAAGGAATTTGAACAAAGAATCAAGCTACAGTTAGGAGACCATGACTATGGCAGAAGCGAATTTTTACAGGTTACTTATAGGCCTGTTGTTACTAGTAGGATTGACACTAAGAGATTAAAAGCTGATAAGCCTGAGCTTTATAAAGAGTACTTAAAGGATAGTGAGTACAGGAGATTTAATTTAAAGGAGATTATGAGTGAATAAAAGAAACAAAAATTACGCTGATGTTTTAAGTGACATAACAAAAGATTATATAGAGACTTTAAAAAATGAAATCACTAGGCTGAGAGTTGAAAAGGCTCAGCTTATAAATAAACAACATGAGATTTTAGGGCAGTTAGATTTAGCTAGAGAACAAAGGGATAAATACTATCAAATGACAGATAAACTTGAGAAAAAAATATCAGTATTAGAAAAACCAGACGAAGCTTTTTAGGAGGATTACATGACTAACGCAAAACAAGCACTAAAGAACACACAAAACAAAGCACCAGCAAAGAAGCAAAACAATACCGTTAGAGGGTTATTGATGGCAATGAAGGGGGAGATTCAAAACGCTTTACCTTCTTACCTACCTGTTGAGAAGTTTATTAGGACTGCTCTTACTGCTATTAATTCTAATCCTAAGCTTGCTAATTGTACACAAGAAAGCTTGCTTGCTGCAATTATGAATTCTGCTCAATTGGGGCTAGAATTTAACACTCCATTAGGTGAGGCTTATCTGATCCCTTATGAAAATAAGAAAAAGGGGATTACTACAGTTAATTTTCAAATTGGTTATCAAGGTTTACTTAAATTAGCCTACAATACTGGGCAATTTAAGAGGATAACCGCTAGGGAAGTAAGAGCAAATGAAGACTTCGATTTTGATTATGGGACTGGAGAGATATCTCACAAACCTTGTCTAACTGGTGATAGTGGGGATGTCATAGGCTACTATGCTATCTATCAAACCAAGGACGGGGGTCAGGATGTCTTTTATATGTCAAAGGCTGATGCAAGAAATTATGGGATAAAGTTTTCAAAATCTTTTAATTATAGTGATAGCCCATGGCAGACTAATTTTGATTCTATGGCGAAAAAATCTGCACTGATCCAAGTTTTGAAGTATGCACCAAAAGCTATAGAGAGTCAGGCACTAGTCCAAGCTACAAACTTTGATAATGCTAACTTTGAGAAGACTAGCAAAGCTGAAAGCGGCGAAAGAGTATACCAAGTCGATTATGAGATTGAGCCTGAAGTAGTAGAGGATGAAAAGGAAGCTCCAGCTAATGTAAACAAGGAGACGCGCGAGATTATCGAGGTAGATAAGCAGTCTGGACTCTTTGATGATGATTTTAAGCCTGTTGAGGAGGTCTAATTGGGTGATAATAAGAGGTATTATTGGCTAAAATTAAAGGATGATTTTTTTGATAGCCGAAAGATGAAGAAGCTTAGAAAGGTGGCTGGTGGTGATACTTACACCATCATCTACCTTAAGCTCCAGCTTTTAAGCATAAATAATGAAGGTGTTATCGAGTTTGAAGGGACTGACGAAGATATTTATCACCAGTTAGCCCTTGATATCGATGAAGAAATTGACGATATAAAAATGACTTTGGCTTTTTGTAGTGCTAATGATCTTATTGAATATGTAAATGATGATGTGTTTCTAAATGAAGTACCAGCCTTGATTGGGTCTGAAACGGCTTCAACAAGACGTTCTAGGAAGCATAGGAGAAAACAAAAGGAGTTACAAAGTAACGAAAAATCGTTGCAAAGAAACGGTCAAGCGTTGCAATGCAACACCGATGCAACAAAATGCAACACAGAGCAAGAGCAAGAGCAAGATATAGAGCAAGAGATAAAAGAGAAGAGTAAGAGCAGCAGCATAGAGGAAGAATTAACTTATCGCTGCTACTGCCAGTCGGTTAAGAACAACTCAAGTGTGGATGATAGGGCTTTATTTGATAGGGCTATCGAGCAATATGGTTGGAGAAATGTCTTGTATACCCTAGTAGTGATTAGGGATGAAAGAAAAGTGAAGGTATCTAGCTTTAAATATGTACTTGAGATGCTTAGGGACGTAGATAATTATGAAGATTTTACAGTAAGTTTTGTAACTAATAGAGAAATTAAAGAATTGAGGAAATTATCAAATGAATAAAGTGATTCTAATTGGTTATTTAGTCAGAGATCCTGAGCTTAGATACACACAATCTAATCAAGCGGTTTGCACTTTTACCTTAGCTCTTGACAGGAAGATGAGCAGGGACAAGAGAGAGGAAGCGGAGGCTAATAATAGGCCTACCGCTGACTTCCCTAGGGTTATTGTCTGGGGCAAGATGGGTGAGAATGCTTCTAGGTACTTATTTAAGGGCAGTCAATGTGCCGTTGACGGAAGAATTCAAACGGGAAGCTACCAAGATATGGAGACGGGGAAGACAATTTACACTACAGACATAGTCGCTGATAGTGTCGAATACCTATCTAATTCAACTCAGAACGAGAGAAAAGACTCTAGGGGTACTAATACCTATCAAGGCAACAATAATCAATCTGACGGCTTTTTTGAGGACGATTTTAAGGAGATACAGGACGATGGCAGGATTCCATTTTGAGCCTAAGGGGCATTTAAGTTTTAGAAAAGGGACTAGGTATGAAGTAACCAGGCTTGATAGTGATAAACGTGACAAGAATAGAAAGTATAAGGCTAAATTTGCTGGAGTTACTGATAATTTAATTATCTTTGACAAGGGAGCTTATAAGGTTTGCGAGAAGAGGAAGAATTATAGGAAGACTTGGAAAGTGAGGATGGTTTGAAAAATAGAAAATATATAAAATTTAAAAAGGTTGTTAAGGGTTTGGATGAAAAAGATGTAGATTTTACAAATGGCAATTTTAAGTATTGTGATGTTTATGTGCAGATTACACAGGATAGCAGGGGGACTACTATAAGCCTTGATGGTCTTTCTATTAGTCTTACCAAGTTGGGTTATAGGTTGGTGGAGGATTGATGAAGTTAGTCTTATATGGAAACCCTGCGACGAAAAAGAACAATATGCAGATTTTTAAAAACTCTAGGACTGGGCAACCTTTTTTGACTCAGTCCAAGAGATACAAGGATTATGCGAAAGATTGCGGAAGACAAATTACTGGGAAGTATAAAAAGGCTATTGATTACCCTATAAATTTAAAATGCGTTTATTATCGTAAAACTAAGCACCGTGTGGATCTCACGAACCTGCTTGCAGCGACTTGTGATATTCTCACGGACTATGGGGTGATTGCTGATGATAATTATAAGATTGTGGTTTCTCATGATGGGTCTAGGGTGCTATTTGACAAGGATAGGCCTAGGGTTGAGATTGAGATTGAAAGGATTGGAGATGAAACAAATGATTGTAAAAAAAGAAGATTATAGGGGATATACAATTGTTGTAAAGAAATTGTATGAATATAGCATTTATCCATTTTTTCCAGATACAAGTGGGAGCAATACTTGGTATTGCGGATATGCGGTTATACCTGAAGACCATCCTTTTTATGGTGCGGATTATGATGATGTAGAAAATGATATTGATGTGCATGGCGGATTGACTTTTTCAGGTGAACTTGACGGAATTGACGGATTTTTATTAGGTTTTGATTGTAATCATTATGGAGATAGTCCAGATGTGGAGGATGAGGAGTATACCCTGAGTGAGTGTAAAAGACTTGTGGACCAGCTTATTGAGATTAACAAAAGGGATTGGAAAGGAAATATAGGATGAAAGAGTTGAGTAAAACCGAGAAAAATTGAGAAAAACGAAGAAAAGTTGAGTAGACTTATAAGGTTTTAACTGAAATGTTGAAATATAGGGATTTTGTAAGAGTTGAGTAACCAACTTAAAAGTTGAGTAAGAGTTGAGTAGAACGGAGTAGGAGTTGAGTAGATGAAGATTAAAGATTTACTTAAAGAATTAGAATATTTTGATCCTGATGATGAGCTAGATGTTTTCGCTTATGACAAGGGCAAGGATATTGAGTATGAGTGCCAGATAAATATGGTTGAGGGGGACATTATCCCAA